>CALBPH010000725.1 GCA_937899365.1 uncultured Leptolyngbya sp. | reverse complement strand
GGTTCCCAGCAGTAACAAATAACAAGTCTGGGATTTAGCCATCAAGACTTGAATTAAATTGAGGGAAGCTGAGTCAGCCCATTGCAAGTCATCAATAAAAATTACTAGGGGATGGTCTGGAGTGGTAAAGACCTGGATAAATTTCTGGAAGAGTAAGTTAAATCGATTTTGGGCAGCAGTACCTGACAGTTCTGAAACAGAAGGCTGGGGACCGAGAATAGTTGCCAGCTCTGGAATCAGGTCAATAATAACCTGAGCATTTTCACCTAATGCCTCTAGAAGCTGAGCTTTCCAGATTTGCAAGTCAGCATCGCTCTCGCTAAGGAGCTGTCCGACTAGATTTCGAAAGGCCTGAACAAAAGCAGATAAAGGGATATTTCGATTAAACTGGTCAAACTTACCCTTGGTAAAATAGCCATTTTGCCCGGTGATGGGCTTATGGACTTCATTCACAACAGCAGTTTTGCCAATTCCTGAGAAACCTGCCACCAACATTAGTTCTGATGCCCCTTTGGAGACCCGGTCAAAGGCTTCCAGCAGAGTCTGAACTTCGGCTTCTCGTCCGTAGAGTTTTTCGGGGATCAAGAAGCGATCGCATCGATCCTCTGCCCCTAGCTTAAACGTGCCAATGGTGCCAGTTTCATGCCACTGGTTCAAACAGTGCTGCAAATCATGCGTTAGCCCCAGAGCACTTTGGTAGCGATCTTCCGCATTTTTTGCCATTAGTTTGAGAATAATATCGGAAAGCGGTTTAGGTATAACCCACGTTTTGACCGCCGTTGCCCCCTCTGCCCTGACACACTTGTAAGGTGGCACCGGCATCTTCGCAATGTGGCAATGAATCAGCTCCATGGGACTATCGAGCTGGAAAGGGAGTTGTCCGGTTAGCAACTCGTATAGGGTTACCCCTAAGCCATAAAAATCGGTTCGATAGTCAATACCGCGATTCATACGTCCGGTTTGTTCCGGAGCCATGTATGCCAGGGTGCCTTCTAGAACATTGGGGTTGACCAGTTGGGTTTGTTCCCTGGGTAACAAACTAGCAATGCCAAAGTCAGTTAGCTTAATCTGCTTTGTTTCAGGGTGAATAAGAATGTTAGTGGGCTTAATGTCTTTATGGATAACCCGTTGTTGGCTGAGATAATGAAGGGCATCTGCAAGCTGGAGAGCTATTGCTAAAACCTCGGATAAATTTTGCTGCTCAGTCTGTCGCCAATAGTGTGCTAAAGAAATCAGGTTTTCATCTGGAAAGATAAGGGCATAACCACTGTTGTAGGGCTCTAGGGCGATCGGTTGGGCGATGGCTGGATGATTGAGTTGATGAGCAATCTCATATTGGCTACGAAACTGAACCAATTCCATAATGCTGGGCTGAGGTGAGCGCAATACCTTAATCACCACCGGGTATCCCTGGGCAGATGCGATGGGGACTGAAAATTTAGTCTCCATCCAACGATGTTTACCCACTGCCATCGCCCGATAACCCCCTGTACGGTTACCAGTATGGAGTTGTTCAGTGAGGATATAGCCTTGAATCAGGGGTAAAGGACAATCATCAGGAATGTCAAATATCATCGTGACTGAATAGGAAACGTCTAAGAAAAATTAAAGAGAATCAGCAATGCCAGTAGCTCCGGTGGTGGCATCAAAAGTATAAAGAAAGATAAATTTTACGTTTCTCTAAGGCCAATCTTAATTTCTGAAAATTTTTAAGGACTTTTTAGACATTGACAACCATTCAACAGGCTGTAATTGTAAGTCATGTCAAATCTAGCTGCATTATTTAACAATATCAAAGGCCTAAAGAAACGGAATCAACTCACTGTAGATTCTTTAGAAAAGTAGCTATATCCCAGACCAAATTTGCTCAATGGCCTGAAGATCAATCTAGGACTGCTGTAAAGCCATAGTTTCAGGGTATGCGCTCAAGCCACCTGATATTCAAAGCCTTGACGGGCAGAGCCATTATCTCTTCCAAGAGCAGCGGTACGGTTGGTCAGTCCAGAGGTAGTCCGCAAAGAGAATGATATCGATCGTGATAGTTGTGGACTCAAAATGATAATCGATGAAAGCTTCAGCCCATAACGACTATGGGCGGTGCAAACTGCTGTTAGCGTAGCCTCTCCTTTGGAAATATGCAGTCGGCAGCTGGCGCTATTTATGCACGGGCCCATTGCATATCTCACAGGACGACTTGGGTCTTAAATCAGCAACGGTAGAAAACTGCTTGATGCTGCATACGCCCAGCTGTCAACGTCTGTCCGTTATAAGTAATACCATGTCGATCCGTAAAAACCCTTATGATGTTGGGGCTGATAAAAACTATCGACGTTGCTGCTCCTTGGGATGGTCTTGTTTGCAAGATGCTGTTGACGTGCTATTGACATATGGCATTTTTAACAGAGCGGTTTATCCACCAAATCAGCAACGGCAAACTAACTTCACTCCCCAATTGGTGAGGTCATTAAATGTCTCTATCTACAGAACCTAAGCTACTCGACAATTCCGTTGCTGAAGACTATCCGCTGAGCGCTGTACCCAAATCAGCGCGTAAGCCTTATTGGTCATTGTGTTTGATGCTGATGGGGTTTTCCTTGACATCAACTACGCTGTTTGCAGGTGGTGCCCTGGGGCCGGCTTTTAGTGTGCCGCAGCTAATGACCATTATTGTTATCGGCAACCTGATTCTTGGCTGCTACTGTGCAGCGCTGGGCTACATCGCCTCTCAAAGTGGACTGACTACGGTGCTAATGGCCCGGTTTAGCTTTGGCAATGTGGGCTCTCGCTGGGTGGATTTTATTATGGGATTTACCCAGATTGGCTGGTATGCCTTTACCACCGCCGTTGTGGTGCAGGTACTGTTAGAGCTGTTGGGTGGCCCCAGTGAAGGCATCTTATATGTGGCACTGGTACTGTTTTTCAACTATGCCTTTTGCGCTACCGCCTACATTGGCTATCGAGCAATTGACTGGCTCAGTCGCTTAGCCGTACCAGCCATGCTAGTTTTGGTGTCCATTAGTCTGTTTCTAGCCTTTAGGGTCTTTGGCGGGGCAGCGTCTCTACCTGAGCCCACGGGGGGGATGAACATGGGAGCAGCCCTAGCGGTGGTAAGTGGTACCTTTATCTCTGGAGGAACCCAGGCGACAAACTGGAGCCGCTTTGCCGACTCAGGCAAAAGTGCAGTGGTTGCTACCCTGAGCGCCTTTATGGTGGTAAATGGAATTTTAGTGTTTGCAGGAGCGTTTTGTACCCTAGTCTATGGGTCAGAAGATCTGATCAAGGCGATGGCCACCCAGGGCATTTTGGCGGGTGGGGTGATCCTTTTGATTCTCAATGTGTGGACTACCCAGGACAACACAATCTATGCCTTTTCTGTCGCGGGGGCTAATATGTTTCGCACCCACAAGCGCCATGCGTTTGTATTGGGTGGGGCCACATTGGCGCTGGTGTTTACCCTGTCGGGAATTTATGAACTGTTGCCCCAGTATTTGATTTTCTTGGGTACGGTGATTCCGCCGGTGGGTGGCATCATTATGGTGGATTTTTGGTTACGCCATGGTGGGCGATTTCCCAAGCTGTCATCCAGACTGCCTGCGTTTAACTGGGCGGGGGTAATTGCCTATGTGGTAGGGTCTGTGGTGGCCTACGGTACTGGAACTGTTGGTTTGGGCATTGGTCCTGTCAATGGCATTGTTACAGCTGCTGTTATCTATGGCATTTTTTGTCGGGTACTGCGATAGCTGATATCAAACAAGCACCATGACATCAAACCACAGGAAATCCAGCTGTAATGCAGCCCTAGAGAATTTCCTGTGGTTGTTTTTTGTGGTCAGACAGTGGAGATTAGCCTCCTAGAATCAGCTAGCTAGACACGGAACCAACTGGAACTTTTGTCGACCGGTCAGCCGCTAACGTTTGATTCCAAACCGATCGGCCTGTGATCAGCTCCACCGCCTCCATGCCATTGATAATGACACCCGGCACACTGGGATAGCCGGCTGTTGCACCTACGAGGAAAAGGTTTGGCACTTCAGTGGTGTAGCCCATCCGGTTGAGCCCCACCTGCTTGGGAATCAGTTTGGCTCCATAAATGTTGCCCTGGGGCTGCCCCAGATAAAATTCGCTGGTGGTGGGGGTGCCATAGACCTTCATACGAGTATAGCTATCCACATCGGGAATCAGGTCCCGGACGCTGGTCATAATGTGTTGGTACAGGTCACGTTTTTTCGCTTTATAGGCCACGGTGTCACAGTCTCGCAGGTCTTTAAATGGCTGGTAGGGACACACGGTCGCAATTTCTAAAACATGATGTCCTGCCGGCGCCATACCTGGTTCACTTGATTTCATCGTTGGGCAAGAGAGAAAAATCCATGGATGAGTCAGATCGCCCGCCAGCTGTTTTTCATACGCTTGGTTCACGTTACCTGTTGGGTAGTACCAGATATTCCAGTGACCCAGTCCATAGCGTTCTGGCTTAAAGCGACTATCTAGTCCCAAATATAGGTTAAATGCGCTAGCCGAATATTCATAGTCTGTTAGGCGTTGAGTTTCTTGCTGGCTGAGGACTTTTGGAAGGACTTTTGGCATATGCATCAGCTTAACCGTCAGCTTCGGATCTAGATCGCTGATGTATCCCTTGTCAGCATGATAGATTTTTCCATCGGCGATCAGCTGCTGAACTCGGTGATGGCTAACCTCAATGTGTTCTACCGGGGTGGATAGCTGTACGACTCCGCCACCCTCTGTAATTGCGTCCACAATGGTATCTACAAAATGTTTGAAGTGATGTTTCGGATAGTAAGCGCCTTCGGCGTAGTCTGAAACCAAGGATGTGTGAGTCATTAGGGCAATTTCGTTGGGTGGTAGGGCATAGTCTCCGCTCTGACCCGCCAACAGATTTTGCAGTTTAGAAGACAGCCCCACATGATCGTATAGGGTCTGTAGCGTCCAACTACGCTTAGTGTATAAGTTCCAATACTTAGGCAGCTTTAACCAATTAGACCATTTACGGTCATACCAGTTGATTTCCTGAGTCAGGTTACGCATCTCTGCGCGCAGCTGCAGAATCTCATCACAGTAGCGATTGATGGCTGTTTGCTCATCTGGAAAGGTAGCTATCAGTCGAGAGCGCAATGTTTCCCATCCTAATGGAATTTTAAAATCTACCTCAGGGGTAATGATACGGTCAATGCCGTCTGGGTCAAGGGAGTTAAACTCCACAGGTCGCTCAATGTAGCTGAAGAACTGACCAATGGCCTGGTCCGGTGCACATTGAGAGATGTAGTGCACGTCGGCACAGAATCGATAGTTGCCATAGTCAAAGGTGTGACAACAGCCTCCGGGTAAATAATGTTTTTCTAAAACAGCGACTTTATAGCCCTGGCGAGTTAAACAGGCAGCGGCAGACAGCCCTCCCAATCCGGCCCCTAAGACGATGTAATCAAAGCTCTCCATAATTGCCTCCTGATATAAGAGTTTTTTATTCAGTTTTTTAAGCAGACGTTGTGTGACGGTTGTTCTAGACAACTTCTAGCGAACTTAAAGGTTATAAACAGGAGAGGGCATAGGTTGTTTAGGCTACCAAATCCTGTATTCTGTAGACTTTAGACTCTATTTCCTCGCAGAATATATGAAAACAAAGATCCTATAATCTCCTAAAAACATAGTCTAAGAAGGATTCATAGAAAGGGAGGGTTTAGGAGCCTTTTAATGGGCGTCACTATATGACGTGATCATGCAGCCAACGTCTCTCCAGCTTGAGGAGATCATCCAAATTCACAACAACCCAGTAAGTTCTCTCATCTTTCTAACGAGAGAACACTCACAAACAAAGCGAAATGTATTGCCCAATAGTTATATTGTGTCGATGGTGGAGGTTTTTTTCACACTCTCTACACATTTCCTCACTAAGTTGTCACGAATCGAGCATGGCTATTAAAACTGACAAGCTTTTTCAATGCCGGCAGCGTCAGGGGTTTGCAGAATGGAATGGGCTTGGATGCGATCGCATCCCCACTCCACCCACTCTTCGATGGTGCCCCCCTCCCAACGGCGCAAGAATCCATCACTGTTAGCGCTGATCAGCCACTGGCCATCGCGGCTAATTAGAATAGTGCTGGCGGTGGCATTGTGCCCCGTTAGCGGATTGCCGATGGGCTCACCCTGCAAATCCCACAGCCGCAGCGTCTGATCGCGGCTAGCGCTGACAATATACTGACCATCTAAACTCCAAGCCACATCCACCACATCGCTAAGATGGCCATTAAAAGGACCGGCCATGGGGCTGCCATCGATGTCCCACAGCCGCAGCGTCTGGTCACGGCTGGTACTCACAAACCGTTGACCATCGGGGCTAAAGGCGATGGCATTCACATCATCCGTATGGCCCTCAATGGGGGGACGACCGGGGATGCAAAGCAGCTCCAATGTGCGAATGGTGAGGTCATCGCT
>CALBPH010000724.1 GCA_937899365.1 uncultured Leptolyngbya sp. | reverse complement strand
CAACCTTCAAGAACCCTTTTACGTTCTCATCTTAGGTCGGAGCTCCTGGTGCTGTGGCCAGGGCTGCATCCACCAGCTTATCTAGCTCTGGGTTCTGATAAGAACTGCCATTAAAGGTGGCATTTTGTCCATGGTACGAATAGAAGAAGAAATAGTCAGGATAATTCAGCCAACCACCAAAGTTGTTGACAATCATGGGGCGACTCTTCTCCACCAGCACCGCCCGGAAGTTTGAGCCCGGTACTTTCTCTAAGGTAACGTTAATACCAATCTCGGCCAGGGACTCTTGCACTAGCACACAGAAGGGTTCTGCCCATTCTTGAGTCCCTAAATTAAAGGCCAGGGTAGTATCAAACCCGTCGGGATAGCCCGACTCCGCCATCAATGCCTTTGCCTTTGCCTTATCGGTACTGTACGGGTAGGGCTGGGGCCAGTCGATACTCTTCGGCTCAAAGTCTCCGCCACCATACATTTTGACGCACTCTCCGTAGAGTGCCGTTTCCACAATGTCGTCATAGGGCATAGCATAGGCCACCGCCTGTCGCACTTTGACATCACTAAAGGGGTTAGGTGCCCCCGCTAACTCAGGCTGAGAATTAAGGTCAACGGTATAGAGACAGTTTTCAATCGGCGTTGAGGCAATGGTGTATTTCCCCGTTGCCTTTAATTCACTAATATCTTTTTCAGACACCTCATAGTTAATATCCACATCGCCCTTCTCTAGCAAAGCGCGACGGTTACCTGCCTCAGGCACATTTAGCCAAATTATCTTCTCAATTGCCGGGGCAGGACCCGATTTCCAGTCATCGATACGTACCAGCACCACCCGTTCTTCTGGCTTGAATGTCTCAAGGGTATAGGCACCACTGCCAGATGGATTGGCGTTGGCCCATTCCAATCCCCAGGGGTCTTCCGCCGTGACGTTGGGTTCAATTAAAGCGGAGTTCATAATGGCAGGAATCGGCACCGCCATGTCCATTAGTGTGAGCTTATCCTTGCGTAAAAAGTTGACTTGGAAGGTATTATCATCAACCACAACAAACTGATCTGGGCTTTCCAAGGCTCCTGCCTTCATTTGAAATGAGGGAAAGCCACCGACAGACACAGCACGGTCGTAGGACCATTTCACATCCTTTGCAGTGATGGGGGTACCATCATGGAAGGTGGCATCTTGGCGCAAGTTAAAAACTACGGACAGACCATCCTCAGCGACGGTCCAAGATTCAGCTAGTTCGGGCTCGATGACGGTGTAGTCATAGGAAAGAGAACCGTCATCTAGGGTTTTGGTGCCAAAGGTGACGAGACGATCGTAGAGACACCAAGAAATACCGTAGGAGGGGCGGTTGGTGCCAACCTGGTGCAGGTCTAGACCATTGGGAAAACCACCACCTTGTACAACAGTAAGGACAGCGGGCTCAGTACTTTTTGCTGCGTCCCCAGGAGTGGCGTCTTCGGTTGTTGACTCAGCGGCTGGTTTGGTCCCGCCACCACAGGCATTAATTAGGGCGACTAGGGATACGCCCCCGGTAAATGCTGTACCGCGTTTTAGTAGGTCTCGTCGCCGCATTGCCTGACTCCTTCGCCAATAAAAATGTTTAATTGGCAGCAGGTTAGAGCAAACAAGCGAAATTTTTCAGGAAAAATTCGGGAAGAAATCGAGAAGAAGGACTGTAAACTCGAATAGAGCAGTTTTGCCCAAAATAAGTACAATTTGGATATGATGGCCCCTTTAATTTTGTGCAGGCTTTCAATGCCAATAATGATGACTCTATCGAGTATGACCTTGGAATAGCAGAGAACGTGGGTTTAACTTCTGCCGCTCCTATTCAGACTAATTTTGAAGATGCCTAATTGCACAGCCGCCGAAACCCAGCTCAAAGCCCAAAATATACTTTTAGGGAAAATTGCCCAAGGCCATCCCCTGAGCGATATTCTAAATACTCTTATTGTGAGCGTAGAACAGCAACAAGGTAGTGCGCTAGGTTCCATCTTGTTACTAGATCGCAACAATTGCCTTCGTCATGGTGCGGCACCTAATTTACCAGCTGACTACAACCAGGCAATTGACGGCACCACTATCGGCGAAGGGATATGCCCCTGCGGCACAGCAATATTCTACGATCAGACCATTATTGTGCCGGATATTGCTACCGATGCAATCTGTCACTCTTATCGGAAACTGGCCCGAAAACACAATTTAATAGCGTATTGGTCTACTCCTATTTTGGCCAGTAACGGCAGCATCCTAGGAATCTTGGCAATATATTATCGAGAGGTTCGTGCTCCCAGCAATGATGACATCGACTACATTAGCCAGATGCTTCACATTGCAGGAATTGCCATTGAGCGTCAGCGGGCGAACGACAGTCTGAACGTTAATAAAGCTATTGTTTCAGAGTCTCAACACACTGTCCAAATCGGCTATTGGGAGTTAGCCATCCCCAGTCAGGTTATTCGTTGGTCACCCGATCTGACTCGTATCTTTGGGTTTGTCCCATTGCAATCGCCTTTATCCTTTGTAGAGTGGTTGCACATGGTCCATCCAGATGACCGATCTCATATGGAGCAATCCATCCATCAAGTCATCGCCGACGGTCAATCTTTCACAGAAGAATATCGATTTGTGCGACCGGATGGCGCCCTAAGACACCATGAGTATCGGGCCCAGGTAGAACGTGATTCCCATGGACAAACGATACGGTTATTTGGCACAATTTTTGATATCACCGAGCGTAAAGAGACTAAAATTGTTTTACAAAAATTAGGTACAGGCATCGCGACAACACCTGGGCAAAATCTTTTTCCAGTCTTAGTACGCCACATTGCCGAAGCGCTAGAGGTAGATTACGCCGGTATTAATGAATATATTCCCGATACCCTCCATACCTTAGCTTTCTGGGGGCAGGATGGGTCTCAGCTCCCAGAAAGTCACCTGGCCACCAATACCCCCTGTGAAAAAGCAATACAGGCAGGGACATTTTATTGCGCCAACAATGTTCAGAAACAGTTTCCCCACGATCAAGCTCTAATCGATTTCGAGGTCGAAAGCTATCTAGGCATTGCATTACAAAATACCCAAGGGCAGATAATTGGCAATCTATTTGTCATGCATCGGCAATCAATGAGGAAACCATACAGAACCCAGCAAATTCTGCGGGTATTTGCAGCTCGGGCAGGAGCTGAGTTAGAGCGTCAAAAGACAGAGGCTGCATTGCAATTGAGCGAAGCCAGAGCCAGAGCATCGTTTGAGCAAGTGGCAATGGGTATTGCCGAGAGCGATATGCAAACTGGAAAAATTATTCGCGTCAATAACCACTTTTGTTCATGGCTCAATAGCTGTTTTGGGGAGGTTGAAAAACTCAAGCTAAGCAGGGTAGTG
>CALBPH010000723.1 GCA_937899365.1 uncultured Leptolyngbya sp. | reverse complement strand
GCTAGATACTTTGATCGCCCTAGATGAGAAAGAAACCAACGCCGCCCACCGAGCAGCCCAACTCTATCGTTTTGATCAGGCCAAATATGCCGAGCGCCAAAAAATAGGCTTCAATTTTGATCTGTAGAGACGTTCCATAGAACGTCTCTACAACGCCGACCCAAGTCCCTAACCTAAAAGGGCGTAGATGTTGCCATCGATCAATAGATGGGTAATCCCCTTAGCCTGAAGATAGGACGTTGCCTTGGTAATCAGCTGACCATCGGGCACCTTAATCACCCGTTGGTTACGTCGTGAAAACCTGCGCGCCACGCGATGATTATCAAAAATGGGAAGTGTACGGGCCGATTCTTGCTGCGCCGGAATATTACCCAGCTCCGCAAATTCCTTAAGCGGATGCGTGATGAGTTCGGACAAACGATCAACGACGAGATAGCAGGTGCGAGGAAAGACGGCATCTGCTATGGGCATAATTTCAACAGCGGCCCCTAGCAGGCTGGCATCACCAGAGCTATCAAACTCGTCATCATCGTCATCAAACTCGTCATCCAGCTCACTGTCTAGATCATCATCAATATCATCTAGGTCTTCATCCAGATCATCTAAGTCGTCATCATCCTGGCGATGAACGCTGGAATCGGTTAAAAGCTCAGTAGCCACAGCCGATACATCATCACGACGTCGCGGAGGGCTTTTTGCAGAAACGACAGACTCTTCCTCGGCATCACGACGTCGCGGAGGGCTTTTTGTAGAAACGACAGGTGCTTCCTCGGTCGACAGTAGCGTGAGTTGACCATCGTCATCGGCCTGGGTGGTAGCAGCCGTGTTTTCGCTTTCTTCGCTACTGCGTGAGCGCTTGCGAACCTTAGGGATGGGTTTCTCTGGCTTAGGCTTTTCATCCGCCTGTTTTGGAGAAGGAATAACTAGCTTTTCCGAGGGGCCTGAACGCTTCTGAGCAATCAGCTCCCGATATTCATCCTCGGGTAGCTGCGTTTTCAGAATCCGGCTAATGGTACTCGTGCTGACGCCATAACGCGTAGCAATAGTAGACGTAGTTTCTCCTGGTTGCCGATATATTTCAATTACATCGCGTTTATCAGCGTCAGACAGTTTTCGCGGTGCCATGCTAGCAACAACCCCAAAGGAACGGGTAAAAATGTCTCTCTAGTATGCCTAGGTTTGGCCACACTGTCATGCTCGACGACGCGATCCCCGACGCGACCGTTTAGAAACGTTATATTCAATCGAAGCACCAGCGGCAAAAAAGAGCGCCGATAAAATCCAGAAGACTTCCCACAAAGCGCCCTCGATGTAGTTATCGCCCACAGCGGCAAAGGCCATATCGGCAATGTATAAGCAGAAGGTTGCGATCGCAATCAGCTGCCAAGATTGCGAAAAACGCCCCCCCCAAAATGCCACCAGCAGTGCCGCCGCGATAACCACCAAAAAGCAGTCAAGCACCACATAGATCAACGCCACCGGATCGGCAAAGCGCTCAAGCGCTGCATCCCACGCCTGGGCCCATCCTGGAGCAGGCAGCAAGCCAGCAACTATTTCAGCGTCAGCTTCAGCAGCGTCGTTTTCCTCCGGTACCACAATTGCCTCAGGTTCAGTTGGTGCCTGGGCGATCTCAGCAGCCATCGCTGGTGGAGACAACAGCTGAGCTGATGCTGATGGCCAGCCAAAATTCAAACCACAGGCTAGAACAATACCCACCGCACCAATCGCCACGATCGTCCCCCACTGGGGCAAGCTCAAATCAATCCGCCTTGGCAAAGCCGCCAGCAGCATCCCAACTACCATGCCCATGTAGCTAATAAAATAAAAGCCATCTCCCATGGAAACAGACGGATCTAGGCCCCACACCGTCCCCCATAAGAAAAAGAAGACGGTGCCCGCAGCAAAGGTCAACATGCCAACGCCCAACGCTAGCCAAACAGTGCGACCACTAATAATTTGCGAGCTACTAGAATTTCGAAAACACAGAAATGCCGCGAGCAGAAAGGCAAAAATCTCTAAGAAATTAATCGATATTAAAAACCAATCGGGTCGAGCGTCTTCTCCGGGTGCAAGCGCTCCAAACAGTAAAAAGAAAATGATAGATACTATGCCCCAACCAAGGCAAAGCATTAAAGTAGACTGGCCTGAGCTGGCTTTAGAAGCCTTGGAGGACTGAGTCAACGCTCTACTCCCTAATCAGATAACACCAAAGACAATGCTTACGGATAATCGTAATTTCCCATACAGCTGTTGGGAAAAAACATTAGTCCAGTCACAGCCTGTTAAAGACCATAACCACCAACGAATATTGATGGACTCTAAGTCTAGATCACCTCGCCATGGAATCCAATACGTCCCTTAGCGAAGAGAACATCCAAGCTTAGTAAGAATAGGCTTTGCGCACACGAAGCATACCCATAATCCAGACAAAAGATCACGGTCTGCAAAAAAAAGCAATGCCACAAGGCACGCCACTCAAATATTTCTACGATTGCCAAAGCTGGCCGCTAGACAACTGTTTCAACCAGCTTAAAAAAGCATCTCGCTCAGTTGAAGAGAGTTCATCCAATGCTTCTAACGCCCGTTCGGTAAAGTTAGAATGGCCAAAATAACTTTTGCCAATACGATGCAGCTCGTTAAATATAGTGTTGAGGTGGTTTGTCTGCCACGATGGCAATGACGCTGAAAATGGATCCAGCTGCAGCAAACGAGCTACGAGCTCTTCAGAGGCCATCTGGGGCAGCCGCATCTGGTTTCCAATCGCCACCAAATCACCTTCAAATCGCTTAGCTTGCTTATCCCCCATCAAATCTGCAATGTCTTCGTACATTGCCTGGATAATCAGCACTCCTGCTTTCACAAAAACGTTACTCACACCAGGGGCAGCGACCGTCTCCTCCGACACCGACACTCGTTCTAGCTGAATCTTACCCCACACACTAAACCGTTCCGGCTCTTCCAATAGCACACAGGCTTTGCCGCGATTGTCCGTCAGGTCTCGCCAAAGGCTGCGCGCATCCTCTTCTTGGGCAGCATTAAAAACACTCAGCAAGCGAAAGGTCTGCCCTTGATAAGACAAAATTGGAATTTTTTGCTCTTTAGACGGATGCTTGAAACTACCTATTTCTACATCCTGGCGCTTTAAAATGAACATGGTGCCGCTGATAAATGCTAACCCAAGGACATGGCCCACGCTATTAGCTTGAGCAAGTAAACCATTAGTCTGTCAATCTGCTTCTCGACCCCTATGGGTAAGTTCAACCCAACTTATTACATTAGTAGAAACACGATAGTAGAAAATCGTTGACTAAAACCATTTTGTGCCTCCAGCGTACCCAGTTACCTATACTTCAGTGACACAGCCTCCTAGACAGTTGGCAGCCATGGTAGATTATGGCTAAAATCGCCTAAACTTATTGATCTGACTATAGGCTGTAATCAGAAGAGTGATCAATCACGATCCGTCTGAATCCAGTCTGTCGGGTTAAGTAAAGGGACCCTTAGCTCAGTGGATAGAGCAACCGCCTTCTAAGCGGTCGGCCACTGGTTCGAATCCAGTAGGGTCCGTTTGATGTTCAAAGTTGGCAAACATTATCTAAGCCAGAACATCCCCCAAAAAATCGCTTTTATCGGGCGACGTCTCAGATATATCACAGTCAACTTAAGAACTGACCGCCTTTAGGCGGTGGGCTAATGATGGCCTGCTCCTCCAGCAGTTTGATCATCGTAATTAAGGTTTCTATTTTTGCTCCCTTGTAACGTTTCCGCTCACGCTGCTCAAGGGCTTGTTTACTAACACCCAAAGCATGAGCCGCATCAGTCATCTTTGGAAATACCAGCTTTCTTGCAGCAATCAATCTATCAGGCAGGCTTTCTAGCCAGTCAGATGTTTTCATGATCAAGTCAACCTATAGTGTGGCCAAACAATATAGCTAACCAATTTTAGACTGTCAACGGGGATCGCCTTTCAACAAGGGTTCTAGAACGTATCGCCATACAGACCGCAAACGGTACTTCAAGGATGATTTACAGATCAAAACGGATACCGGGAATTCTGAAAGCAGCGTGATTGCGAGTGGAGCAGCCACTAAAAATGACCGTTTCGTCGGGATTCTTTTCAATGGGTAACGTATTAGAGCATTCCGAGCGTCTGGTCGGCTTAAGGCACCTGTTTAGTCGACTCTTTCCCGAAAAAATTGGTTTAGATTTTTCGGTTGCCATTCCCACCTACAACGGAGGTAATCGCTTAGCGAAAGTATTAGATTGCCTACAGTGGCAGCTCAATACCTCTGACCTCAGCTGGGAAGTTATTGTTATCGACAATAACAGCACCGACGATACGCCGGACGTTGTCAAACATTACCAACAAACATGGAGCAGACAAGCACCCCTTAGGTACGTATTTGAACCCCAACAGGGTGCTGCCTACGCTCGACAAAAAGCCATTCACGTTGCGGCTAGTCCATTAGTTGGATTTCTAGACGATGATACTCTCCCTGGAATGACCTGGCTAATATCAGCCTATCAATTTGCCCACAGGCATCCACAGGCAGGTGTTATTGCTAGCCGCATTCGAGGCAACTTTGAAACCAATCCGCCTAAAAATTTTGAACGAATTGCAGCCTTACTGGCGCTAACGGAACGCGGCTCCAAACCTCTAATGTACGCGCCCAGCCAAAAGGTCATTCCACCGTCAGCCGGTATGGTGGTTCAACGGCGGGCATGGCTAGACAGCGTTCCTACCGAACTTGTTCTTACGGGCCGTACGAGCACTAGTATGCTAGCCGGAGAAGATACCGAATCAATTTTGCACATTCAGCGAGCAGGTTGGCAGGTCTGGTACAACCCTCAAATGCGTCTGCAACATCAAATTCCCAGCACTCGTTTGACTCGTCAATATCTACAGAAGCTTTGCAGAGGGATTGGTCTGAGTCGCTATCGCACCCGCATGTTGAGCATTGCTAAGTGGCAACGACCACCCATGTTGCTCATATATATGGCGAACGATATTCGCAAAATACTGGCCCATTGTCTGCACTATCGCCAAGACATAATCCGTGATGATGTGGCCGCCTGCGAACTCACACTTTACACAGCCAGTCTGCTCAGTCCTTGTTTCATGGCAAAGCGCAGCATCAAACAGCAACTACAAAAATCTAGACTATAAATAATAATCTTGTGCCGTCTGTTACCTTACAGATTCTTGCCGCTGAAGATGGTTTTGTAAGCGGTCAACGTCCTCAGGTAGTAGAACATTGAGTTTGCCAACGGTAGTCACACCGTTGGCATCGGAGGTTAGTTCAACCCAATAGGCATAGACCTGTCCCAGACGGACCTCGCCTTGAATCGGTGTGCTGGCAGCATCAGCGCCATAGCCATAGACCGTCTGCGCTCGGCGATAGTCAGCATAGATATCTGGGCCGTAGAGGGTACGTAAGGATTCTTCTAAATTTGCCAGGGTTACCTGCTCGTCATAATTGACCAGGATGAATTCTTCACGACGTACGGTGGTCAAGTCTCGTCTTCTTGAAGAAGACGTCCAAAGATCATCTTCTTCAGAACGCTGAAATCCTCCCACGGGGAAGACACTGGCCTGGAATGTAAAACGACGAGAGGGAATATCGGCGCGGTGTACCCGCAAGCCTTCACGGCTATCGGCCCGCAACGTAGGATGGCCCTGCATCCAAGTTTTTACCTCATTAACAGAGTGACCGGGTAACCCATAGCTTGGAGTTGCAGATAGCCAACAGGGAAAACTAGCCCCTAATGCGAGTAATCCCAGCCTAATATGCTTTTTCATATACCCATGACTTCAATTCATGTTGATTAGTTTTCCCAAATAGGGCATGGCTAATCGCACTCATCCTCTGGGGCTTTCTAAAGAGAACCAAAGCCTTTTTTCTTCTTCTTTTTCTTGTTCTTTTTCTGCCCTGCACTATAGCCACGAAAGCCAGGACGACCACCGGGCATGCCGCCCCCCATACCGGGCATGCCGCCACCCATACCGGGAAAGCCACCACCCATACCAGGAAAGCCCCCCATACCGGGCATGCCGCCCCCCATACCGGGCAGACCACCACCCTGCCCCATTTGCTGCATCATGGAGCGCATTTTTTGAAAATCGCTGACCAACTTACT
This sequence comes from uncultured Leptolyngbya sp., assembly GCA_937899365.1. Classification (GTDB taxonomy): domain Bacteria; phylum Cyanobacteriota; class Cyanobacteriia; order Phormidesmidales; family Phormidesmidaceae; genus Leptothoe. The sequence goes on along the minus strand of CALBPH010000723.1, from coordinate 8,876 downwards.
AATATCCCGGTCAGCATACCCAGAGCCTTTAGCAATTCGACGACGGCGACTAGGTGAATTAGCGAGTAGATCGGGATCTTCTCGCTCTTGCCTGGTCATGGAGCTGATCATGGCTTCACAACGACGCAACTGGGTTTCTCCCTGTTGGAGCTGGTCTGCAGACAATTTATTGGACATGCCTGGAATCAGCTTCATGATGCCGGACAATGAGCCCATATTTTTCATCAAGCGGGTTTGCTTGAGAAAGTCGTTAAAATCAAACCGAGCTTCTAAAATCTTGGCCTGAAGCTGCTCTGCATCGGCAATATCGACTTCTTCTTGAGCTTTCTCCACCAGGGTGAGGACGTCTCCCATCCCCAAGATTCGAGACGCCATACGAGCGGGATAGAAAGGCTGCAGCGCCTCTACTTTTTCTCCTATACCGATGAACTTAATAGGCTTGCCGGATTTTAGACGAATGGACAACGCGGCACCACCGCGAGAATCGCCATCCATCTTGGTCAATATCGCCCCAGTAATGCCAATTTGTTCGTGAAATGTTTGAGTCAGGGTGGCAGCTTCTTGCCCCGTCATAGCATCGACTACCAACAGGACTTCATCGGGACTAATCGCTGTTTTTACCTGCTCTAACTCTGCCATCATGTCCTGGTCAATTTGTAATCGACCGGCGGTATCCACAATGACCGTATCAACGCCATCTTCCTTAGCTTTGGCAATCCCCGCCTTAGCAATATCAACTGGATTTGCATCGGTGCCCATCTCAAACACTGACACATCGATTTGCTTACCCAGGGTAATGAGCTGATCGACCGCTGCCGGACGATAGACATCCGTTGCGACTAGCATGGCCGAACGTTCCTGCTTACGCAGATGTAGGGCTAATTTAGCCGAGGCGGTGGTTTTACCCGTTCCCTGTAAACCAGCCATCAGCACTACGGTGGGTTTACGCTCGGCATCCGCCAAGGGCTCGTTAGCATCCCCCATTAGGGCGACTAGCTCGTCATAGACAATCTTGATGAACTGCTGGTCTGGAGCTACACCACTGACAACTTCAGCCCCTTGAGCTTTTTCTTGGACATCGGCCACAACGTCTATGACAACGTTAAAGCTGACATCGGCATCTAGTAATGCGCGTCTAACTTCCCGAAGCGCCTCTTTAATATTGGAATCAGAGATTTTATCTTGGCCGCGTAGGGTTTTCCAGGCGGACTCAAATCGTTCTGAGAGAGCTTCAAACATGGGAAGGAGGAAAAATCGATTAATCGCAGTATTGTTCCATACTAATCGCTTTATCCCGTCTACTAAACATCCAAAGCTATAGCGATCGACGGATGCATTGATCGATGGTGAGTCACGTTAGCTGATGTAACTTGAGACTTTTAGGGATATCCATTGCCCTAATTAATCTGACAGATGCAGTGTTAGCAACGGCTACGTGAAAGTCGTAGTCCAGCTTTGTGAAGTTTTCGGTAAATGGACTAACGCTAAAAACTAACGCTACGAACGCATCACTAAATTTACGGAGACCCTGACCATTTGCCATCAACTATCTGATACACAAGGGTTTCCCTGGGCGAAGAAAAATTAATGTATCACCCAAAGATGGGGAGATTTGTTGCTAGAGAGAAATTTTCAACTCAATTCCTAGTTATCACTGAAGTCTCAGTGAGCCTTTTATGAAAATTGGCACTGAATCGGGCCAAAACATCCATTACAGAAATCAAAGATCATACTGACGTCACCTAGTGTCCTTTTTTACTTAAATCGTGAATGAATAAGGACAGGGGTGAACACCATGAAATTTACACACGTTTTAACATCGGTATGCGCCGCTGCCGTAACCATCACAGCCTTGGCTCAAGTGGCTAGTGCTGCAAATTTGACTAAAACTGAATATGACAACCAGCTCGGCACTAAGTACGGTCTGAGCTATGACCAATGGACGACCTTTAACCAGCTAGCAACCAATGAAGAACGCCTAGCGATTGAAAACTCTGATTTAAACCCTATTAGCCTCGATGACGTAACGTGGGAGACGGGCGCAGAAAATATCGAGGTTTTCTTTGTAAATGATGGAGCAGCCGTACGCAGTCAGCTGTTTTATTCGACAGATGCGGGCGCTAGTTTGGAGACTATTTGGGATGACATTGCATCACCTAGTAGTTTAATCCCTGAAGCTGATGGCCCGTTGGCTTTGGGTGAAGGCAAACAGCTCGGTGCTTTTGCAAACGGCACGATTTTAGATCTCTTTTTAGACGCGGGGGGCAATCGCTACGGGATCGATCCCAATGACAATCCGGATGGGGAAGCGCACATTACTGCATACGATGCCGGCGAGTTTCTACTGCTGGGTTTTGAAGATCGCTCGGGCAAACTGAACGATCGGGACTTCAATGATGTGGTTATTGCAATTAAGGGACTTACCAACTTAGAAGACGATGCAGCAGATGTTCCTGAACCTGCAGGTACAGCTGCAATTCTCGGTATGGGAGTGCTGGGGTTGATCCGTCTGCGCCGCCGTTAAACTAGTTTGAACGCTTGAGAAAGACGCCCCCACTGACATAACTACCCATAAACACAGTAGCGACTGCCCAAAAAAGGTAGCCGCTACTGTGTTTGCTGTTTTTATTGTAGATATATAGCTGGGCACACATAGTTCAGGGCACAATCAACCTCTGAAAGATTGAGATAGCAGCAGCTGTTCCGAAGTGAACTGCTGTTGGCACAGCTTTACCTATGGGAATATGCATTCAGCAGTTCGCTACTGCTATCCAGACACTTGCTATGCTGCTGTAAACGTAAATGAAAGACGGATGAACGGTGATAAACAACGAGCACCCAATAATCGCACCTTAACGTTGAGTGCCGATGACCGTCATAACTACCGTCAAAACCTAGTGAAATTTACGCAAAATGTCTCTTGCCAAACGCTGCAAAATATCACCGTTTGTCAGGATGTAATTGAGGCGTTGCCACTCTTGCCAGACAGCTTTGTCGATCTATTAATTGTTGATCCTCCCTACAATCGCTCTAAGGTTTTTAATCAATCAACATTTAATCGTCGTTCACCAGCGGCTTATGAAAACTGGTTAGAAAGCTGGATGGCTCAAATCGTCAGGCTGCTAAAACCTAACGCGTCAGCTTATATATGCTGTGACTGGCAATCGTCGCCTGCGGTTTACAGCGTATTTGCTAAGTACTTTACTGTGCGAAATCGAATTACATGGGAACGGGAAAAGGGGCGGGGAGCAAAACGAAATTGGAAAAACTCATCAGAAGATATTTGGTTTGGCACCCGCTCTGAGAATTATTGGTTTGATGTTGATGCGGTAAAACTAAAGCGGCGTGTGTTGGCTCCGTATCGCGATCGCAACGGCCACCCCAAAGATTGGCAGACAACCGAGCAAGGAAAATTCCGCATCACCCATCCGTCTAACCTATGGACAGATATATCGATCCCATTTTGGTCCATGCCAGAAAACACGGATCACCCCACACAAAAACCAGAAAAGCTGATCGCTAAAATTATTTTGGCTAGCAGTCAGCCCGGCGATATCGTATTTGACCCTTTTCTAGGCTCAGGCACCACATCGGTAGTTGCCAAAAAACTCAACCGCCGCTACGTGGGGATCGAAATGGATGAAGAGTATGCCTGCATCGCCGAAAAGCGATTAGATCTTGCCACTCATCAGCCTGACATTCAGGGATATGCGGGCGGATATTTTTGGGAGAGAAATAGTCTAAGCTCCCAGCAGCAAGCTCGGCGAGAGCAGGATCGCTAGGAGCAGCCTTAAATTTCTATGGATGGGAGATCGATAGGAATGACGTTGCTCCCAAGCAACAACGAAGACATAATGAGCAACTTAATGACTGTTCGGAGCGATAGATTGTTGTAGACCAGTCATTACATTTTCTAAAAACTGGCCTAGAGGGGGCTATATAGCGCCACTTCTGCATCATAATTAGGAATATAGATTTGGAAAAAGCAGGCGCAAATAAAGCTGACGCAACAATGTTTTTACACTAAAAATGTTTTTGCATTAAATCGGTACTGGTTAGACTTGCTAAAAAGGCTCTGGTGTCTAACGACCATACGTATCTGTTGGCATTTTTGCCTGGTTTACATCTGAGTTCCTGTAGTTTTAAAGGTTGCTGTAGCGTACTTAACAAAGTTACCTACGGTGGTCATTTCGCCACAGAATCACCGCTTAAGCTGATTCTATTTAGGCTGGGTTAATGCCTGAGCCTAGCAAAACTAAACAGCCCGGCTGCAATAGGATTTTGCCGAGGCTGATGGAGCTGTTATTGCACTGATGGATTTACCAAGCCAGTAACACTCCTAACTTGATCTAACGATCTACGGACAGCCTATGGCGTAGTCATGCTTCTGGCAGTCTCATAGGTATTTTTTAGAACAGAACAATATTGTTAGAGGGGCGCATCGGAAATCAGCTATGGTCGCATCTAAGCTACAGAAACTCGGTAAACAGGGGCTTGTGGCCCTAGCTATTGTTACGACCATGGGGGGCATCAAAGCCGCCAGCAATTTTGTCAACACAGCTGATGCCGTTGTTACCCAGCCCCAGGCAGCATCCAGTCCTGATGTTCAGGATGCCTCAGCGTTCCTAGTTTGCAGCGAAGCCGCCAACTGGCAACGACCTGATCCCGACCAACAGCAAAAGCAGTTAGCCACTGATGAGCGATATAGCACGCTGCTACAGGACAAGGATTTTCAACAATTAGCCGACCAGTTTTGGCAGCACGATGTTCTAAGTTTTACGACCTACGGCCTAAGTGCTCGTATGGAGCCGATCAACCTATCAGGGCTATGGTCTGTGGCTGATGAGGTCTGGGCCAACTGTTATAGCCATGATGAAGGCAGTGCCATCAATGAAGGTAGCCTAGCTGAAACGTGGCTAATGCACCATCGTGTCGTTGATTTGCAGTGGCAAGAGGATCACTATGTGATGGTGGTAGAGCCTGACTCCCAAGGCATGCAAGTGGTTCAGTTTGCTCGCCGTGAAGCGGAAGCAGAATTACCGCTGACGGTGATGACATCCCAGGGGGCAATTGTTGAACACCACAGTGCTGATTGGTAGCTTTACAGACCGTAGACACCGAACAGTACAATGGGAGCTACCCCAGTGATTGGTCCAGCGATCAGTCTGGGGATCGTGCCATGCTCGCTGAGCTGAAACACCTTCATGACCACAACTCTGTCATCCATAGCAACTATCGATGAGGCCGTTGAGCAGCGTCGGAATTTTGCAATCATTTCCCACCCTGATGCCGGTAAAACAACCCTGACGGAAAAGCTCCTGCTGTATGGAGGGGCTATTCATGAAGCTGGGTCAGTCAAAGCACGGCGGTCGCAACGACATGCGGTCTCTGACTGGATGGAGCTAGAGCAACAGCGGGGAATCTCGATTACGTCGACGGTGCTGCAATTTAACTACAGTGGCTATCGGATTAATCTGCTCGATACCCCTGGTCACCAAGACTTTAGTGAAGACACCTATCGCACCTTAGCCGCGGCGGATAATGCCGTCATGTTAGAAGATGCAGCTAAGGGTCTAGAGCCCCAAACACGCAAATTATTTGAAGTTTGCAAAATGCGTGGGCTGCCAATTTTTACCTTCTTCAATAAGCTAGATCGCCCTGGTCAAGAACCGCTGGCGCTGTTGGATGAAATCGAAAAAGAGTTAGAACTGTTTACCTATGCCGTTAACTGGCCGGTGGGCATGGGCGATCGGTTTAAAGGGGTATTTGACCGACGCAAACGACAGTTTCATTTATTTGAGCGCCAGGCCCACGGCACCAAGGCGGCAGCTGAAACCGTCCTCGACTGGGGCGATCCCCGCATTGAGGAGCTCGTTGGGGATGATGATGTCTATGCCCAGTTTTTAGAAGAACTGGAAGTTTTAGATGAGCTAGGCCCTGAATTAGATTTAGAACTGGTGCATGCGGGTGAAATGACCCCTGTCTTCTTTGGCAGCGCCATGACTAACTTTGGTGTGGAGCTGTTTTTGGAATCGTTCTTGGATTTTGCCCTCAAACCGGGTCCCAGAGAAAGCACCGTGGGCATGGTGCCCCCCTCGCGAGAAGAATTTTCTGGCTTTGTGTTTAAGCTACAGGCCAATATGGACCCCCGGCATCGGGATCGGGTGGCCTTTGTGCGGGTGTGCTCGGGCAGATTTGAAAAAGATATGGTGGTCAACCATGCGCGATCTGGCAAGAACGTGCGGCTATCCCATCCACAAAAGCTCTTTGGTCAGGGGCGAGAATCCCTGGAAGCCGCTTACCCTGGCGATGTGATTGGTTTGAATAATCCGGGGGTATTTGCCATTGGTGACACTATTTATCAGGGCAAGAAGCTGGAGTATGAAGGCATTCCATTTTTCTCACCTGAATTATTTGCCTATCTCAAGAATCCAAACCCGTCGAAATTTAAGCAGTTTCGCAAAGGTGTGACAGAACTTAGAGAAGAAGGAGCCGTCCAAATCATGTACTCGGCAGATGAGACAAGGCGGGATCCGATTTTGGCGGCGGTGGGGCAGCTACAGTTTGAGGTAGTGCAGTTTCGCCTAAGACATGAATATAACGTTGATACGATGCTAGACATGTTGCCCTACAGCGTGGCTCGTTGGGTGACGGGCGGTTGGGAGGCATTAAAAGATGCTGGCCGATTGTTTAATACGGTAACGGTCAAGGATAGCTATGGTCGCCCGGTGTTGCTGTTCCGGAATGAGTGGAACTGTCAGCAGGTAGAAGGGGAACATCCAAAACTGAAACTAAGTAAGACGGCACCGGTTGTTTCGGGGAAGGAGCCGGAGGATATTTAAGGGAAGTGGTAAGTCGTGAGCGGACCAAACAGAGCACCTTATGCAGATCTATTTAGACTACAGCGCGACTACTCCGCCACGCGCCGAAGTAATTGCGGTAATGCAATCAGCCATGATAGAGGGCTGGGGCAATCCGTCTAGTTTACATAGGTGGGGCGCTCAGGCGGCGACGGTGCTGGAAACGGCACGGATGCAGGTGGCAGAGCTAATCGGTGCGCCCTCTGATGGGGTTGTTTTTACGGCGAGCGGCACTGAAGCAAACAACCTGGCAATCATGGGGGTGGCACAGCAGTATCGTCAGCCGCGCCATATGATTATTTCGGCTGTGGAGCATTCTGCGATCGCAAACCCCATTGCCCTACTAGAACAATGGGGCTGGCACATTACCCGGTTACCGGTTGATCGCTATGGCCAGGTCAATCCAGCAGATTTAGCGGCGTCGCTGCGCCAAGATACGGTGCTGGTATCGGTCATTTATGGTCAAAGTGAAGTGGGTACGCTGCAGCCTATTAGCGAGCTGGCGGCCGTCATTCACGCAGCCGGGGGGCTTGCGACCCCGCTCTTCCATACCGACGCAGTCCAGGTGGCTGGGCGATTGCCCCTTAATGTGCGGGACTTGGGCGTAGATTTACTCTCCATCTCTAGCCACAAGCTTTACGGTCCCCAAGGTGCGGGGGCACTTTATGTAAAACCAGGGGCTGAACTCATGCCGCTACTCAACGGTGGCGGGCAAGAAAATAATTTACGCTCTGGGACCCAGGCAGTGCCTGTTATTGCCGGGTTTGGCGCGGCGGCAGACCTAGCTATTCAAGAGCTCCATCAAGAAAATCAACGCCTGCTGAGACTGCGGGAGCGATTAATTGAGCAGTTACAAAGCCATCCTGAGCTAGTCCTCACGGGCCATCCACAGCAGCGACTCCCCCACCATGTCAGTTTTTATCTCCCCAATGCAGATGGGCAAGAGGTCACGGGAAAAACCCTAGTACGTCAGTTGAACCTAGCGGGGATCGGAATTAGCGCGGGATCGGCTTGCCACAGCGGTCAGCTAACCCCGAGTCCGATTCTAAAAGCGATGGGGTTTAGCGATGGGGCGGCGAAAACAGGCATTCGGCTTACCCTAGGACACCAGACTACGGACGCTGATGTGGATTGGGCAGCCATGGTGCTGAAGCAAATTGTTAATCGGGTAATGGCGAGTCAGCCAGTTACGGCAGGGATTAAATGACTGGGTGTTGCTGCTCCTGGAGAGGGTTGGTTTGATCGGAAAAATGCTGTCCTATGGTATGTCTAACCGCTCGGTTCATCGTCTAAATCAGCAACGGTAGTAACTGAAGTCATATGAAAATTTGGGTTGATGCAGATGCCTGCCCCAATGTAATTAAAGAGATTCTGTATCGAGCCGCTAAGCGGTTACAGATACCCCTAACGTTGGTGGCAAATGCACCGCTCCAAATCCCCGCATCTCCCTATATTGAATCGGTGCAAGTACGCTCGGGCTTAGATGTGGCAGATAACTACATCGTGCAGCAGATGGCGACCGGTGACCTGGTGATTACAGCAGATATCCCCCTGGCAGCCAATGCAATTGAAAAAGGTGGCTATGCGCTGAATCCTCGGGGAGAGTTTTACGATCGGCGCAATATTCGAGAACGGCTATCGATGCGTGACTTTATGGAATCTCTGCGCAGTAGCGGCGTTGAAACCGGTGGACCACCAGCAATGAGCAGTCGCGATCGCGAAACCTTTGCCAACCAGCTCGATCGGTTTCTCACCAAGCATCAGTCATAAAATCATTTAGCGAAAAATCATTCAGCGAACGCTACGCCCAACCCCTGGCTCATAGGAACTTGAGGGGAGCAAACTTGGAAAGTCATCATCCTACCCATAACGGCTGCCCCCTTGCCTACACCTGCGGTCAGTAAGCACCAATGCCAACTGTCAATGGTAACCCCATGACTAAACTCAACGGTCTAGCGGTACAAAAAAGCAGATAATCAGGGTGATTGATTTCTACTGAGAACAAAAGTTTTACCC
>CALBPH010000722.1 GCA_937899365.1 uncultured Leptolyngbya sp. | reverse complement strand
TGGCTACACCCAAATTTATTTCACCACGGCCTACCGCCCGTCGTTGGTGACGGGGGTGGTTGATTTCCGTTTTGGCCCCGGAGCGACTGATTTTTGGGGACGCTATGCGGACTTCTTAGACCCGGATAATATCGGTGATTATGAAGCTGAGTTAGATGCAGGTATTTTTGCCACGGGTACCATTGGCAGCTGGTTGCTGACGGCGGCCTTTAACAGCGATCGTGCCCTGAATGAACGCTGTAATGACAATCGCCTCTACCGAGATGTCCAAAGCTGTGAGCAGACCTATCCCACCTATGGGGACAGCTCCACCACCGACTTCTTAACACCCTCGATTGATAGCTTTTACGTTCGTTTTGAGCGGGATTCCAACATTGTTGGATACGAGCCTGACTTCTTTATGTGGGGGGATTACGATACGGCAGAATTATCCCGGTTCTCCCAAGACTTTACCGCTCTAAATCGTCAGCTCCATGGCTTTAAGGGCAACTATACCTTTGGCAACGGCCTTCAGCTTACGGCGCTGTACGCCAATAATTTACGGGCTCTCCAGCGTGACACCATCGTGCCCGATGGCACCAGCGGTTATTACTTCCTGTCCCGTCGTCTTGTTTTGGCGGGCAGTGAGGATTTGTTCTTTGAGGTTGAAGAACTCAATCGACCCGGAACCGTAATTGAGCGAGTGCGTTTGACGCGGGGCGTGGACTACACCATTGACTACGACCGTGGCGCCATTTTATTTAATAGTCCGGTGTCTTCTGTGGACGCCAACCCTTTTGGCCCGGCCTTAGTGCGTCGTATCGTAGCCACCTACCAGATAGATGGTGATGACGATGATGGTGATCTATTTGGGGGTCGGCTGCAGTACAACTTTGATACTAGCCTTGACTCCCCCAGCTGGGTGGGTGCTTCAGCTATCTTTGAAGACCAGGGTGCCCAGGACTTTAGCCTGATTGGTGTCGATGCCCTAGTGCAGCTAGGGGATAGGGGTGAGCTAATTGCCGAGCTAGCGCGCTCTTCCCTGGATAACCCAACGGTGGATGAGGAAGGGACCGCTGTTCGGGTAGAGGCCCGGGGGCAAATTACCCCTGATCTGGCGGGAACAGCCTACTTTAGGGAAGCCGACAGTGGTTTTCGAAACACGGCCACCACGAGCTTTAGAGCCGGTCAGACCCGTTGGGGTGGACAGCTGGGCTATAACCTGGGCGAAAATACACAGCTACAGGTGCAGGTTGATCGCGAGCGCAACCAGGGCAATGAGGACCTGATTCCCACTTCCTTGGATCAGCTGATCAATCCGGGCTTAGTGCGCACTGACGGAGCGACGGTAAATAACTCTATTACTACGGTTCGAGCCGGCATACAGCAGCAGTTTGGTGCCCTTACCGGGAATTTGGACTGGGTCTATCGCGATCGCAACGACCGAGTGACTGGTGATGATGTTGAATCTAGTCAAATTTCCGCCGGGCTAACATGGCCCCTGGCTGAGCGCGTTACCCTCCGGGCTCAAACAGACATTGCCCTAGAAGATGAGGACGAAGCCTACCCCGGGCAGACGGTGGTGGGTGTGGACTGGGATGTACTGCCGGAGGTCACCCTAAGGTTTGCCCAGCGGTTCTTCCATGATGATGACATTACCCCCGATGCGCTTACCACTGTCGATGCGCTGGTCAACTACGACCTCACCGACAACACTCAGCTAACGGGCCGTTATTCAGTGCTGGGTGCCAACAACGGCATGACTGGTCAGGGTGCCCTGGGGCTAAACCATCGCATTAACTTAGGCCCTGGTCTACACGCAGATTTAGGCTTCCAGCGGCTGTTTGGCGACAGTCTTTCCTCAATTACCGGCGGTACCCGGTTTGCCCAGCCCTACGCCGTGGGACAGTCGGCAGCATCCCTGGGGTTGGTCAGCGGCACCACCTACACCATGGGGTTGGAATACACCGATAACTCGGCTTTTCAAGCCAGTGCCCGGTTTGAGCACCGTGACTCTGAGGACGGCAACAACACCGTTGTGACCGCATCGGCCGCCGGTAAGCTCTCCTCGGCTTTGACTACGCTGGCCCGGTTTGAGCATGCCAATTTTGCCAACCAGACCATTACGGATCGTCTGAATAGCTCCACCAGTGCGCGCCTGGGATTGGCCTACCGGAATCCCTACAGCGACAAGTTCAATGGGTTGTTGAGCTACGAATATGCCATTAACCCATCCAGTACACCCAACTCTCTGCTGGTGGGTGCGGGCTCAGACTCTATCCAGGAGCACACCCTGGCCATGGAAGGCATCTATGCCCCCAGCTGGCGATGGGAATTTTATGGCAAATATGCGCTACGGGCCACCAATGCTGACCTAGATTCCCTGGGCGTAACCTCCACCAATGCCATTCACCTGGGGCAATTTAGGGCTACACACCGATTTGCCTACCGTTGGGATATTACCGGAGAAGTCCGCTACATTACCCAGCCTGAAACCAACTACGACGAGGTTGGGTTTGCCCTAGAAGCCGGCTACTACATGACGCCCGAGCTACGCCTCGGAGTGGGTTACCGCTTTGGTAGTGTCAACGATCGTTCCCTGGGGGGCAGTGGCTATCGGTCAGACGATGGTCCTTACATCGGGGTGACCTTTAAGGTCAACGAACTTTGGGATCAGTTTGGTCTCCAAGAAATAGCCCCCGAACAGCAGGAAGAGTCACTGGTGGAGGCGGATAGTTCGCCGCCGGGAGGAGTACCGGTGAGTGGCGTTCGCCAGGCAACGGATGAGGCGTCGCAGACAGACGTGTCACAGACAGACGTGTCGCAGCAGACAGAGGCGTCGCAGACAGATGTCCCACAGGCAACTGACGGGGGTGAGGAGTAATGAAATCAACCATGCATGTATCCAAACTGGTCAAACTAGTAGGAACAGCTGCCCTTGCAGTTACCCTGCCGCTAGCAGCATCAAGTGCCCAGGCCCAAGAGACCACGCCCTATTCAGTCATTGTTAATTCAGCCACCGATGGGGCAGTTCGACCGGATGATGCCCTCACCCTGCGGGAAGCCATTGAGGTGATTAACGGCACCCTGCCGATAGCTGAACTGAGCACGGCAGAACGGGCACGGGTGACGCCAGCGACTAGCCCAGCGATTAATTTCAGCTTGGCAGGTGATACCACCATTGCCCTGGTGGAGCTGCTACCGCCCATTATGGCGGCAGGCACCCTGGTGGATGGCGCTAGCCAGCCTGGTTATGGCCCCCTCTCTAGCACCGACACCATGGTGACTCCGGTGCCCACCCCCATTGTTACGTTGACACCAGCGGCAGGGGCAGAGGTGCCACGGGGACTCACCATTACGGCTGACGATGTGACGGTGCGTGGTCTAAGCCTCTATGGATTTTCAGCGAGACATCGGTCCACCCAAACCACCCCGCCCGCTGATATTTTCATTACTCACCTGGCACCCCCGGTGGATGCGGGCTTGCCGGATGCCCCCGGTTGGCAAACTCTGCAGCCCGATGAAGATTCGGACGCCCCCGTTGGTGTGGTGGTTGAGGATAACTGGTTAGGCATGTCGCCATCGGGGGAGATGCCGCCCGAAGAGCAGCTGTCTGCCCTGGGGGTCTTTGTCTTTAACGGTCTAGATACGGTTATTCAGCGTAACCGGATTGAATTCCATGAGGGCAGTGGCATTATCACCGGGGCCCAGGCCATGGGGATGGATGTGACTGAAAATACGATGCGGGCCAACGGTGTGGCCGGTATTCCCGATGGCATTCGTTTGGATGGCAACATCGACGGCGCGCAGATCCACGGCAACCTGATGTGCGGCACCGATGGCAGTGGCGTCTTTATGTTTAAGCCAGAAGGCTCTGCCCGAATCTATGGCAATGATATTCGCTTTAATGGTCGCCGGTTTAGACGGGCCGCTGTTTATCTGATGGGTAGCGGTCACGAGGTGACGGGCAACGTGATTCAGCATCAGCCGGGCCCAGGGGTGGCGATCGCAGCCTATCCCCATAACGCTGGCAACATTATTCGCGACAATCAGTTTGCTGCCCTCGACGGTCTTAGCGTAGACCTTGTGTATAACGATGATGCTGGCAGTCAAGACTTCCAGCGCACCGATGGTCCCAATCCACCTCGTAACTCCTATCTGCGTCGTCGAGACACCGCCAACGGTGCCATCAATGCCCCCGAATTTGATGACTATGTCTTCCCCGTAAGTGGTGGTCAGGCCACCCTCAGCGGTGTAGCCGATCCGGGAACCGCCATCGACATCTATACCGTGGTGGATCGTAAGGGATATTACGGGGCGCTAAATCAGTACGTCACCACGGTCGCTGCTGATGACACCGGTAGTTTTAGCGTCGGTGTGGATGCACCGGACGGTACGCTTCTGAGTGCGATCGCAACCGATGACACCTACGGCACATCCGAGCCGTCAGCCATTACCGCCGTTGGCACCTTAGCAGAGGGGCCCATTAGCCCCACCATGCCCAGCTGCGAAATTGCCCAAGATCCGCCGGAGCCAGAGCCAGAGCTACCAACAGATCCAGTCATCCTGCGCATTCCTCGCAATATTCACTTTGCCCTTGACAAGTCCGACATCACAGCCGAATCCGCCGCCATTATGGATGAGATTATTGCGGTTCTACAGGAATATTCCTTTATTACCGTTGAGCTGCAGGGACATACTGACCCCCGTGCCAGCAATGCCTATAACCAGGCCCTAGGTGAGCGGCGAGCGCTGGCGGCTAGAAACTATCTGCTCCAGCAGGGGATTGCCCCCGAGCGCATGCGAATTCGCTCCTTTGGTGAAACCCAACGAGTCTCTAGCGGAAGTGGACGCATTGACTATGCCCGCGATCGTCGGACTGAGTTTATCTTTACCGATACCCGCGGCCTCGACATTATCTACGAAAATCTTGAGACCGACCTCCAGATTGAGCCATAGACACCATTTCTTATCTCTTCCCAATGCCGTCACCCTCTACTAGGAATTAAGCGATGAAGCGCTTGCTCAAGCAGACAATTAAAAAACAATTTAGCTCTGTCGCCTCTCAGCGGCCCTCTGTTGTCTCTTTTACAGACTGGTTTAAACAGCAGTGTAAGCAAAAGATTGTTGTCACCGCCTCGGCACTGACTGCCGCCACCCTGAGCTTAGTGACTGGTCGTCCAGCTGAAGCGGTGTCTATATTTCCAGTTGACCTGAGTAACTATGCCGTCAACAGCCTGAACGAAGACATCGAAGTCACCGATACCTTCGGCAACACGGTCAATGTCAATTTAAGTTGGACAGGTGACACTGGAAACTTTAGTGTTCTAGGTCCTTCCAATGCC
>CALBPH010000721.1 GCA_937899365.1 uncultured Leptolyngbya sp. | reverse complement strand
GGACCTGATTGCGATCCACCCATGTCGCAAGATTCCTAACAGGAGGGTTAGGGTCAATATCAGTAACCGGCACCTGCCGCTCCGCTTCGTATCGATCACCGAAGTGAATCTCCTGCGCAGTTACTTGACCAATGGCATTGACCCGAGCGTCACCAGAGGCGTTGATATCATAGCTCGTCGAGCCATCCTCTGGGCTCATGTTCCGCTATCCCCGAAGCTAACCTGATTCGCTGAGATATCACCAACCGCATTCACCCTAGCGTTGTCCTTGGCCTCTATATTGAAGGTCACAGCCTTTTGCGTTTGATTTTGTTCGCCAACGTTGATGATCTGCTGTGCTATCTGCCGGAGGTCATCAGCCAACGTCTGGTTCTGTGGATCTTCCAGCTCATCATCTAAATAGACCTCCAGCTTGGTTAGTGCTGCCGTTGATTGCTCTGTTTCAACCTGGGTAATCGCCGCTTCAGCCCGCTTATTGCCAGTAAAGTGCGTCTTAATGCGCTGCCATAGCTGATTAACCTGATCGCCTGCCTTGGTCAGTACGGTTGAGCCCAACTCCTCACCCACCTTCTTCGATGCAGACTCGATAAACTTGCTAGCAGCGAGGGCTACTATCGTCGCAGCTGTTAACGTGATCGGTTCTGTCATATCAAAGGGAGTTGAACGTATTTTTACCTTTTCTTACATCAGTTTCAGCGAAATTTCGGAAACTGACGCGGTCGTCTCAAGGATAAATCCTTAATCCATCGGCGCAATCGACGGCTTACCATACCGTTCAAATAATAAATTCAGTGCCTCGGCCAGCAGCTGCTTATTAGATCGCTCCTCCTCAGCTGCCAGGATATTTAACGCCTTAGATACTTCCTTGGGCATATGTGCCCCAATCATCACCGTCCCCTGACGACTGGGCTTAACTGATTTTGGAGCGGACGTCTGAGCAGGTTCAGTAACCGCAGCCACATCACTCTGGGCAAGTGCGCCAAGACTATCAGCCAGTGAGCTTTTCTTTTTAGCCATCATCCTACAGGTGTATACACCTATAACTCTCTACACTTAGACACCCATACGCTGGATGCAGTCCCTCACGTTGGGTCGGTACACTCAGGTCATCGACGAGCACGTCTTTCTCAGGTGCATAATTCCATGCATGTATACACCTATAACTTTATACATGTCGACAGCTATACATTTATATATGTACACAGCCACTTATAAAGTCGTTGAATCTCATTGCTGGCCTTGCCTTGGGGTTCATACTCCACCGGGCTTAATCCAGCGGCTAATGATCTGGGATAGTCGGTACGGTCCCATAACGGCACAGGGCAAAGCTCACAATCCATCTTTGCGATCGCATTTTTCGCTTCAACCAATAGAGACTAGGACTTAACTGCATTAATCTCCACGACCGAGCGCAGCTTAGCCAAACGACAAATCTCTAACGTCTGCTCAATGCTGACCAGGTCCAGCAAACTAGGTCGCACCGGCACCAACGCAAAATCCGCCAATCGAGCCGCCTTTAAAATCGAACTTTCAGCATGGGGCATCGTATCCAACACCGCCAAGCTAACCCCTTGCTTCTCAGCTCCGGTCAGTACCTTATCTAATCGGGCCGCTGGGGTGGCAATGACGGCAGGTGATTCTTCTTCTCTAAGATCTGACCAGGACATCATTGAAGCCTGAGGATCTAAATCCAAAGCTGCACAGGTTTCACCCTCTAAAGCAGCCTGAACAGCCAACGCAATAGATAGCGTCGTTTTGCCAGAACCACCCTTTCGACTCAGTAGCGCAATTGTTCGCATATGAGGCTATATGTGTATACACCTACAGGAGTATAGAAGCCAAACTCATTTCGTCAACCAAATGTTAGAAATCGCATCGTCTAGTTAGTCGTTGATTGAGTCAAGACACTAGCGAAGCATTACCGGTCCATACATATATAAAGTTATAAGTGTATACACCTATAAAGCCATACAAGTTAATATCACCAATGCCTGAGCGCTCCAGCGCTCTCCGATTCCATAAAAAGTCAACGCACTAGCTATGATAGGAACGTGAGGGCGTGGGTTAGCTCGACAACACAAAAGCCCAGACCCCCTTGGTCCAGGCTTTTGAATTCAATGTGGTAATTGGTTAGTTGCTAGGTAGTCTGCGTCTTCACTTTTGCAGCTCCGTTGCATCCGGTGGCTTCTTTTCAATCATGAAATAGAAGTTGATATCCGGGTTGGCAACAAGATAGACAACTAACGCCAAACCTCCCAGAAAAACACTCCCTCCACATACCCAGCGCCAGGGAATACATAGATTCCCAGACACTTGTGCAGCAAGGTTTATCTCTGGCTTTTGTTGCTGGATTGGGAGAACCCTTAGGTTCCGCTTCTTTAGAGTCATGTCTCCTGATGGATATACGGCATTAGAGCAATGCACCCCTACAACGAGAGGATTCCTACCCCGTACATGACGTCTCTATAGATCTGTAGCCCCAGCAATGGAACGTAAGCCCAAATAGCGGATATATTCTTTTGACCGAATTTGAACCATTTCCATGCAAGGTAGTCAACAGGTCCCATGAGCATAGGCCCTTAGGACGACGTAGAGACGTTGACGTATCCGCCATTTCAGATAGCAGATACCTTACGAGGTATGATTCAAAATCAGTACTCAGCTGGAGTGGTTAAAGGCCTTGTATGATTTTGAGTGGATTAAGCCTCCAAGTTGTTTAGTGAACTGAAAAACCACCCCAAGTCAGGAATTAAAGTTAGTATCAGAGATTTAACCTAGTGTTCTAATTTTAATCAATAAGTCAGGAAACCGACAACACATTGAAAAATAGGTACTTCTGATACTTTTCGAGTTCCTTTCCATGCTTACCTTTCTTGAGCAATCAACGTATTGAGAGGGTTTCAGTCATTTCGTTACCTGGCACCGTTGGTTGCAAAACTATTCTTAGAGAAAATATTAGATATTAGAAATAGCTGCTTTGACTTGAGCTGGTGAGACCTCTAGATATTTCTGAAGTACTCCCAAATCGGCATGACCGCTAATTTCCTGAATGACTCGAAGTGGAACGCCGGCATTACTCAACCTGGTTAATGCCGTCCGCCTGAAACTATGGGTGGAATACCCCCGTAAACCTGTGAGATCGCAAGCCTTCCGCAAAGCAGCATCAGCCGTCTGACGAGTAATACAACCACCGTTCTTTCCAGTGAATAAGTAGCCGGTGGCAGGTAGCTCAGTTTCACCAAAAACAGTTTTAAGGGTGTCGTGCATCTCCACCTGGCGAGTTCGCTTCCCTCCCTTAGTAGTTTCTGATTGAAACACGATGCAATCATTCACGATATTTTCCGCGCGCAGCTGGCGAGCTGCACTAATCCGACAGCCGGTGTAAAGACAAATCGAAAACAAACACCGCATCCGCTCATCCAATTCTGAGAGCACCTGCTCTAAATCTGAGTCAGTCCAAATTTTTGCCTTCCCATAGCGGTTGGATTTCGGCATTTGCTCTTTTACGTCAATTAGCAAACACATTTTAACGAGTTTTCAAGGGTTTCAGCGTATTCACTGATTCTTATTGAGAATAGAGCCCTTTTTGAGTCAACTGGCACAATGGCTATTCATCAATAACTTTGGGTGTTAGCACGGTTAGCCCAATTAACACGATGGGGCATACAAGAACTAGCTCAGGTCATTCACACCATGGGTTAACCCAGTTAGCAGCATTAACGAGAATGAAAAACCCGCTCATCGCAGGACGCATCCCACCCGCATGGCTCAATCAGGTAGATGAAATCTGCCAGGAGACGGGTAAAAACCGTAGTGAAATCGTTAAAGAGGCATTGGGCCAATATCTAAGCAAAACAGATCCAACCGCTGTGGCCGCAATGCATCGAAGGCTAAACACACTGGAAAAGCAATTTAAAAAGCTATTGGCAGTGAGCTAATAACTCAACAGAGAAGCTTTTGCGTAACTCACAATCACAAATACTTCAGAGACTCGTAAAGTCTAATATTGCAAGACACTAGCACTTTAAAGACGAGATGGTTCTGGAAAAAATTCCCAGAACCATCTCGTTAACCACTGATATAGATTGAACCTCAGTCCAAACAACCAGTAGATTATTGCCAGCCTTATATTAGATACTGACCATTGATAACTAAAATATCGAAATGGTTTTCTAACAATTTGGGCTACTAGCAAACTAATGGAAGCAGATTTTCCTGAAAATCTGCTTCCTCAGGGGATTTTTGTTAACAACCAAGTCATTTCAAACATTGTTTTCAATATTCCTATGCATTACTTAACAAAGTCGAAAAAACGAGGCTCTAACTCTAAAGGAAAAGCAGCGATCCTCGTCAACTCGGATGAATACTACTTAAATTCTATTCGGGTGAGCAAAACGCCTTTAATACCAGCCATAGACAACAAGTAGATTATTGCCAATTCTCTCTTAGTTGTCTCTGAAACTTGCTATTAAGGACCTGGCTCACCGTCCTTTAGATAGATGAGTTTCATGACTAAAAACACATCCACCAACTCAAATGAGTTGGCAAACATTCCACCAGATTGGCCTCAGCCTCAGATTGACGTGCTTTTAGTGCAAGGAGGAGTCGCGGTTGCGGTTAATCTTTCACTGGCATTTGTGATATGGGCTTTGGCTACATTAGTGAAAGCTTGCAAAACACCTGCTCAGTAAAGCAAAAATCCCTTAAACAAATTAAGGAGTTTGCGTCAGAGTACATCTACCATTATTTTTTTCGATAATCCCAAGGCTTCTCCGCACCAGGGTTTGACCACAGTCCCATTGATTGTTTTCTAGCAATCTCTTCGGCGCGTGTCAAAATCTCTGGTTGCGGACAGCTATCAGAGTATTGAGCGTAATGATAAGCATGGCCATCCATCACCATTTGTGAGTTCAGATGGATTTCCACATCATCCTCAAGCATTACAAACAAGTCGGCTACCGTACGCCCGTAGCGATCTTTCTCGACTGGGGCAACGCCTATATAACCATCCCCTTGAGCAACTAGAGATCGCAAATGGTCCCGCGACTCAATCCCTCCAATCGGTGCGATCACAACTACACTCCAGCCGTTCCCTTCGGATAGCGCTGCCGATACTCCCTAGGCTTCATCGCATCAGGGGCCGCCCACACGCCTAGCGCATTCGCCTTAGCCTCAGCTTCCACATTCGCCAACAGCTGAGGTCGCAAACAACGACTACTAAACTGCTCATAGTGATAGGCCATCCCATCCGCCACCATCTGAGCATTGACCGGTAGCTCCAACTCTGGCTCGATAGGGACAAACAACTCAGCCACCAACCGACC
>CALBPH010000720.1 GCA_937899365.1 uncultured Leptolyngbya sp. | reverse complement strand
AAAAAGCTATTGGTGTACATCCCTGAGCATTTGCACAAAGCCTTGAAGCGTGAGGCGTTTGAAAGTGATGGGGAATTGGATATGAGTGATATTATCGCCCAGGTTTTAGCTAAGCGATATGGATTAAATAGCTAAATATTTAAATATTTAGCTATTTAGATAATCAATAACTATGTTCGTCTCCTAAAAACCAAGAGGCATCGATATCTGGAGAGTTGTCATCCAAATCTATAGTGATGTCAGTTCCAGTTCCAGTTCCAGTTCCAGTTCCAGTTCCAGTTCCAGTTCCAGTTCCAGTTTTTATTGGTATTACGTCGACATCAACTTTGTCGTTGCTTATGGGTAAGACCCAAAAGGGGGGTATGGTGTCGCTGTTGTCTGCGGGCACTGGATCTGCAGGAATGGCAATATTAACGAGGTGATTCACAAACTCTTCTGGAGTTAAGCTGGCTTCTATTTCAGCCCCAATGTCTCCTAATTGATCAAGCTCCTTCCGAATGTTGACTAAAAATTCGTCAACTATATCTCTTTCCTCTGCATCAGGTACTTGCAAGAAATCAAGTAATCCGTGCTGCTTAATGATTCTGTATAAATCAAGGGCAAGGGCTGCTTTGCTGCCATCTTCTATCTCATCAGTGAGTTTTTTAGACTCTTCAATAAGAATATTTTTGCGTAATTCATCTCTTTCATCTCTTTCCTCCTGATTTCCTTTCTCGGGTTCGCCTCCATTCCATAAGGCTTTTGCCAGACTTGTCAGCCAACCACCGAGTTCACCAGATGCAATCCCAGTCGTCCAACTAAAAATAGATCCAACGACACCTGCTGCCGGAACTGCGACTCCAGCCAAGGGAAGGAGTACTGGAGCAAACCCAGTAACTGCTATCGTGCCCAAAAGCGACACAGCCGTCAGTTTTTTCCCAGCGTTCAATGTGTCACATGCTAACTGACGCCAAGTCTGAGCGCTATCTTCTTCGACACCGGCCTTAACTTCAGCCGTAACCAGATCAACAGCTGTATGTAAAACTGACGGCGAAGTATCTAATAAGCAATTGAACTCACATGGGTGTGCTGACATTATTTTTTTGCAAATAAGTAGATGCACAACTCATATCAAATGAATTTGGTTCTATTTCTGATGACCGTAATTCTTCTTTACAAAGCCAGTTGTAGACATTATTGCCCTACTAATAGCTAAATATTCAAATATTTGAATATTTAGTAAACGTTAAAGCTTTTCTATTTTCCAAGCTGTCTGGGTCCCATTCTTTCCAGCTTTAGAAAACCGAAACCCATAACGCTCAAAACTATCCCCACTGGGTAACGCCTTCAACTCCAAGGTTTGCGCTATCTGGTCAGAGCTTAATCGCCAGTCATTATCAGCCAGTTCTTGTAACGCCCTCAGCATGTGTAAGGTGTCGTCGATGCTGAAGGGCTTCTCTGGCTCAGGCGTTGTAATTGCAATCGCTGACGTATCAACCTGTCTAATGTCGGCAGGACTGTCGGCGGGACGATTGGACAGTTGACCCAATACTTGATTAGCCGCTTCTTCAGTGGTTGACCCCTGCTGAATCAACGCAGCCATACCGTCTAACAGGCCCAGCAGCTCAGCGCTGACATAGGACTTTCTACCTCGACGATGGGGGACCAAATCATCCCTACGCTTCTTAATTGCTTCCAAACGGTTGTAAACCTGGGACCGATGCACCCCATACCTAGTGTCAAGGGAGGCGACGGGCATTTCATCAATTTGAGCGTCCATTGAGACCGGGAACGTAGAACGATATCAACTTTAGTACGACAGCGCCTTAGCGTACTGTCTTACGACTTTGTCGAATCGTACTGTCTAGGCCTTTAAGGATTGATATCAAAACGACTTGTTGACCTGTCGAATGTATTGTCTTATTGTATTGTCGTGTGTACGGCAGTACATCTGAACGCACTAGCACCGCACATCAGATGTACATAGACCGTACAAACTAAAACCCTTGTACTAAAAGGATTCCATCTATGAATAGCACACATTCGGACGTCCGGCAGGATGTCCTGTCGGACGTGGCGGCGCACAGTGGCGGACACCATACCGCACAATCCATTGCAGAAGCGTACAACGTTTCTGATTCGACTATCCGTAATCGTTGGTTTCCATGGTTAAGGAAGATTGCGCCTGAGTCGTTGTTGAAATCTGGAAAGGGATACACCGACCTGGCCCGTACCCTGTTTGGTGAGTTTGCTGAAGTGAAGCATTGCGATCGCAACGCCTGGGTCACCGATGCTAAAGCCCGCTACGCCCATGAATGGGAAAGCGCAGGTGTCATCGAAGGCGAACTCATGCCCGAGGAAGTGGGCAACGTCTTAGCTCTGCGTGAAACCCAAACCAATGAGCTAGAGCTATCCGTTGCTCAGCAGCTCCAGAGCTTAGAGAGTCTGATCGACCAGGCAAACACCGCTGAAAGTAACCTATCTGAGGCCGATCTAAAGGCTGCCGTTACCCGAGGGCAGCAGCGGGCGGTGATGCTCTATCAGGCCGAACTACAGGCGGAGTTACAAACCATTAACTCCCTAAAGCAGCGACGCATGGGGGGACCCCAATGACGCGGAATATTGTGGGACTGTTGTGGATTGCCGTGGCCACGACGGCTTGCCCTGAGTTAGACCTTTTAAAACCTGCGCCGGTGGAAGCGGTAGAGCCCTCTGCAGTGCCGCCGCCCGGTCTACAGCCCTATGGTGTGGATGGAGAGCTGAGCGAAGCGGAAATCAAGGCGTTGCTCTATCTGCAATTTCCCCAGAGCTACGATGCCATCTCTGGACGGTTTGGCTTTCCAGCCTATCGGGATAGCACTAAAGACTAATACCAGCTGCCCAACGGTCGATGGGTCGCGATTCAGTACGCAGGTACGACGGCAACAGGTCTGAAATTCAGTGACTCAGGCGACTAGGAGCGCGTTAACCTATGGATAAGATAAAACCATTGGACGCTATGAAGCTGCCGGAGCTAAAAACTAGAGCCAGAGATACTTGGAATACGTTGAACTCCTGGAAAGGTGACGGTGTTCTACAGCCCGAGAATTTCAAGTGTGAAGTAGCTAGCTTTGGTGATCGTAGGCGTAGAGATACCTGGATTAAAGCCCTCTGTCGGTTTCGGGCCATGCTGGCCTACAAGAGCTGCTTAGATTCCTGGGCATTGCTGACTATCACGTTTACTTTTAGGCCCGACCGTTGGGACTATGAGTATCGACATCAGATTCTAGATGAGTTTTTGAAGTATCCCGATGCCCTAGAGATTATCTAATGTGGCAGAGATGATATGTACAGTAATGATGACAGCAATCAAGTAAGAGAAGAAGCCAATGGGTTTTTTGAATTGGTGGCAGAGCGAGAAGGACGAACTCGAAGGTTCGGAAACGCAAATGGATTTGCTGGGGCAATCCCAGGAGTTAGCGCCGCCGCGTAAGCGCGTGGATGGAGCTATTGTCTTCAGACGTTTTACCAAGGCTATTCAAGCTAATGGTGGCGATGAGGATGCTTATCAAAACTCTATTGTTGAAGAAACGAGAGAATTGTTTGATTGCGTAGTTGATGAGCTTTACCAGGGTACTGGGGCTAAACGGGGTAGACGAAATACGTTGCCCCAAGCGGCTCAGGAAGCCTATATGGTGAATGAGTCACTATCAGCAAACCAGCTAGAGCAGCTAGAGGGAACCATTGGCGGTGACTCGCAGAGAGACGTTAACGAGCATATTCAGTCTGTGGTGAAACAACAGTCGCAACGGACGCGAAAATGGTTGCCTTGGTAGGTAATTTAGAAGTTGCGATCGCAACTCTGATCACCGCTAGATCACGATGTAGTTTGCTGCTAAAATTAGTAAATTAGTACTAACTTGGCCCTGGCAACCGCTGGGGCTTTTTGCTGGTTTACGTAGCTGCTATTGCCTAAAGGCTTGGTAAACGATTTCCCGGCTTGCAGAACGGGAAGATATATGTAAAATGCCAACCTAAACGCCACTGCTCAGGATTATCTCGATAAAAGCGGTAATTTATTGCTGCCAGTACTTGTAGTATTTCTGACTTCGATTTCCCTCTAAAGACTGGATCATTTTTCAGGTGCTTATTATAGAACTCATCGAATTTGTTCAAATTTGCCTCTAGACTCTGTTGTGAGAGTGAATCAATTCCTGTTTTAATTACAGGATCTCTATCTGCTATTGGTTCCCAGGTAGGACTAAGGCGTTGACTCTCTGCTAAGAAAACGTTGGCACCATCTCTAAAACTTTGCGTTTCCTCATACCCAAGGAAGCTGCTTGAAATGCGTTTATCAAGAAAAGAAGCGTATAAAGCCGTCATGTCAGACCACAATTCTGGTGATTGTGCTAGTGCATCCAATGCATTGACAGAAATATTAATGTTGCGATATTGCCATTTTAAGAGAAAATCCCAGATAGCCATTGTTTCACCCCTGATATCTTAGGCCAGTTCAAGACTATGGACGATTAGATAAATCCCAGCTTACTGGCTTGATTGTACGCTTTGCGTCCATTATTTTTCGATTTCTAAATATTACCGATATCACGGTAAGGAGGCCTAAAAAGAAAAAAAGGAATTGTAGAAGTGTTGTAGCACGTATCATTACACTCCCTGGAAACTGAACGGTTGTCCAGTTTTTAATGTTGGGATTTGACGCTTTATAGATAGCTGGTGTTAAGGAAATCAACGTTCCTTGAGCGAAATACCCAAAAAGGATTGATACTCCTTCTATAAGAAAAGCCACAATTAACCAGTTAGTACCTCGTAACCGAATTGCTTTCTCCTCAGATGTATTATTATGTAAAGAAATTTGTAATATAAAGGCCATGATCGCACCGCAAATGGCTGTGCTTAAACTCAGCAAGAGATTTATTTGCTCAGTAGTTTGAGCAATAATTGAATTCGCAATATCCATTGTGACTTGAGCTTGATATAGTTGGGCAGCCTCAGCAAAGATAGTCTTAGACTTTGATTCATTAAGAGCATCGTAAGCCAGTTCAGTGAACGCTTTAAAGTATTACTGAACAACACTGTAGAGGAAGATATGTACGCAAAATCTAGATATCACTACTACAGCCGCTCAAGTCTACCCGTCATAGGCAACGCGTCAAGCCAAGCTTGCAGCCTACGTTAGTCAGCAGCTGCAGCCTCGCAACAGCGCTCAAACTCCGGCTACAAGTCCGCTTGACACTGCGTTATCCCAAATAACCAATGCATTGCCAGAGGGTGATTAGGGCGCGTTGCGTTGGATTTAGCGTTGTGCGTTCTGGTCGAGTTGAGGGTGAGG
>CALBPH010000719.1 GCA_937899365.1 uncultured Leptolyngbya sp. | reverse complement strand
AGTGACCTCATCGATGTCAACGATGCGCTCTAACCAACTGAGCTATACGTCCTTAACGGGTTACGAGCATACCATGGTGGCTTTAGGTGGGGCAACGATTTTAGAAAGATTCCATAAATTGGAAAAGCCAGGGCAGATAGCCACATTCATCAGACCCGCTAAATTCATCTAGGATAAATCAGGATTTAGAGGGCATGACATATGGAGTGGCGAGAGGTGGCGGGTAATTGGCTGTTGGTACCGTCAAATCCGGTGGGAATTATTCATTTTTTGGGAGGGGCTTTTGTGGCAGCGGCTCCGAGTGTCACCTACGGTTGGCTCTTGGAAAACCTTTATCAGCAAGGCTATGCCATTGTGGCAACGCCATTTATTAATACGTTTGACCATGGTGCGATCGCAACCGAGGTACTCACCACCTTTGACCAGGCCATGATTTACCTGCGTCGCCAGGTGATTGGAGATCGCCATTTACCTATTTATGGCATGGGCCACAGCATGGGCTGTAAAGTTCACCTGCTGATCGCCAGTCTTTATAATGTTGAGCGCGCCGGCAACATTCTGATTTCCTTTAACAATTACCCGGCCCGCAAATCTATTCCCCTACTTGAGCAGTTTGTCCAGTTTGCCCCCGACTTTGACATTGAGTTCACCCCGAGCCCCGGGCAAACCCTAGAGCTGGTTCGCCGTCGCTACACCATTGGCCATAACCTGCTGATCAAATTTCGAAAAGATACCATCGACCAAACCTACGACCTCAGCGATGTGCTGCACCAGCGGTTTCCGCAGCTGACGGCCATTAAAATCCTCAAAGGGACCCACACAACACCCATTGCCCAGGATGTGCGCTGGCAGTCGGGCCGGTCGTTTACCCCGTTTGATGCCTTAGGACAGTTTGTAAAACAGGAGTTCTATCGAGATTTGGGACAGCTAAAGCAAACAGTGGTGCAGTGGTTACGGTAAACGTACCGTTGGCTACGGTAAACGCACCGTTAAGTCAGCTCAAAATTTCAGCCCACTGTGGGACGACGTCCCTAACATTTACTGTTAGGGTGGATAAATTCTTGCCGTATTTAGCTTTACACTATGCTGCTTCGCGTTCTGACGTTAGGAACTGCCGCTCTGCTACTGACATTTCCAGGGCAGCCTGCCCAGGCGTCTAACCTGATAGCTCAAACAGCAGATGATATTGCTATCCCCGAAACTTCAGACGGCGATGGCACTGCTCCTGACTCCGAAGGTGAGCCGCAGCCGCCCCTAGATGAGGTGGACGAGCTGATTTTAGACGGTTTGACCCAATATGAAAACCAAAACCTAGCTGACGCTAAGGTGGTTTTAGACCAGGCCCTCGAGGCTGCCCGTAGCAATGAAAGCCTGCCGCAAGAGTCGTTTGCCCTCACCCTGTTAAGTCTGGTAACGGTGAACCAAGGAGACTATGCCACCGCCATCGAGTATGGCGAGCAGGCCATCGCTGTTTTAGAAAACGAAGATGACGATCAATCCACGGTCATATCGCTAAATGTGCTGGCCCTCTCTAACCAGACCCTTGGCAACTTTCCCGAGGCCATTGACTACGGGCAACGGGCCCTCACCCTAGCTGACAGCATTGAGTTCGACGCTGGTCAGTTGAGTGCCCTGAGCGTATTAGCCACCAGCTATAGGACGGTGGGGCAATATGCCCTAGCCTTAGATGCGGCCCAGCTGGCAATCCCGCTGGCTCGGTCAGAACGCAATGGTGAGGCGTTTCTTAGTGCCCTGAATGTGGCGAGCTCTTCGCTGCTGGTGTTTGGGGATTATGAAACCGCCCTCAGCGCGTCTCAGGATGCCCTTACCGTGGCGACTGAACTCGACAACCAGCCAGGTCGAGCCCTAGCGCTGAGTAATGTGGGGCTGGCCCACTACCGTTTGGCCGACCTTGACCAGGCCATTGAGGTGCAAACCGAGGCCCTTGAGCTGGCCAAAGCGGTGGGTCCAGTGGATGTGCAGTTTACGGCCCTCTACGTGCTGGCCCTGGCCCATTATGACAAGGGAGAGTTTAAATCAACTGTTGACTTTTATCAGCAGCGTCTAGAGCTGAGCCGTGAGACTAATGCGGTGGGAGCTGAACTCCAGTCGCTGCTGGGGTTAAGTTCGGCCTATTTAGATAACGGTGACTTTGAGGATGCGATCGCATCGTTTGACACCCTACTTACACTTTCAGAAGACCGCAATCAGCCCGTCTTCAAAAGCCTGAGTCTCTCAGGCTTGGGCTTTGCCAACGTGCAGCTGCAAAACTATCCCACCGCCCAAGGCCAGCTGGAAGAGGCTCTTACCCTAGCTAAGGATCTGGGGGATCTCGAAGCTGAATATGGTCTCCTCAGTCTGTTGGCAGAGGTTCATCGGGCTCAGGATAATGCTCAACAAGCCCAGGACTACGCGGCCCAAGCCGAGGCTCTGCGCACAGCGGCGGAGACCCCCTTAGAAGACACTCCAGAAGACGCCGAGTAAACGAGACAATACACCCCCACTGGCTATGTTGTTACCTAAGCCAGTGGGCTGCTCGACTTGAGTAAGCACCCGCCAAAATATGTCGGTTACTTTACCAATGGAGACGTGTCCCAGTCGGTGAAATATATTAATAGTCAAAGCTGTTTGGAACGTCGTCTTCGAACATTTTTTAGATGCGATAAATCTTAAATCTTGCAGGGGACAGTTAGCTAAAACCAGCAAATAGTCTGCCGATGCAGATAGCCTGCCGACGTTGGAAACAGTGCCTGAGCTGCACCGTTCCCAATAACAGGTTTAGCTGTCAATGTTGTCGCGCATACTATGGCACGCAGCTGCTATCTCCGAGGGATTGGGCGATTGCCGATATCGCAAACCATTGCATCTGTCAGGTTAGTTAGGCCCATGGGTCTTTTTTCAACCTGTTTAGACCGCTTAAATCTAGTGATGAATCAAGGAGTGTTAGGTCGGATGGCCCAGGTGATTGTTAGTGAAAATGAAGGTATCGAATCAGCGCTGCGTCGCTTTAAGCGTCAGGTATCGAGGGCCGATATCTTTTCAGACATAAAAAAGAAGCGTTATTTTGAAACTCCTATTGAAAAAGCTAAGCGCAAGGCAATTGCCCGTCGTCGTAAGCGCCGCTTTACCTCCAGCGCCTAGGGCTACGGTTTGAGGTCACGAGTATACCTCGCTCCCAACAGCAAACGGGCAATGAAGATTAACTTCACTGCCCGTTTGCCATAATTAAAGCCCTAGCCTTTAAGTGGCCCTGCCTAGAATAGCGCCAAGCCCCTTAAGGTAGGCGGTTTAGAATAGTGTTTTCTGCTATGTCCTAACTTTAATCCGGTCCAAGACTGATAACCGTGCGTGAAATCACATATTTTTAAGATTCGTGTCACACTACAGGCTAAAAACCTAGTCAAACCACTGAGGCAGCGTCGGTTTAGGTTAATTAGTCCCTCACACTTCATAGAGTTCTAGGGGTAGCCCATCGGGATCTTGGAAAAATGCAAAGCGTTTACCGGTCAATTCATCTAAGCGAATGGCTTCCACCGGGATCTGATGCCGTTTGAGGTGGGTGATGTTGGTTTCCAGGTTGTCCACCACCAGGGCCAGGTGACGCAATCCGCAGGCTTCAGGACGGGTCGGTCGAGGTGGCGGCGCTGGAAATGAAAAAAGTTCGATCTGAGCATTTCCCAGACGTAAATCCAGCTTGTGGGAAGACCGCTGTTCGCGCCAGGTTTCGCAAATAATATCGGCACCGAGCACATCGACATAAAACCGTTTAGAGCGCTCGTAGTTCGAGCAAATAATGGCTATGTGGTGAATGGCTTTGATGTGCATAGAAAAATGTAGGTATTAGGACACGTCATAGTCCCTGCAAATATTAAGTGGCAATGCCCTCGTTCATACCGCGATCTCTGGAAGCTTTGTATAGCCCGCTGTCATGTCCGTAATGTCAGAGGGGCTGTCAACCCTATTTCAGGGATTATTGCCAAAAGCTGACTTTAAAAAACGCCTACAGTCGACGATTCGTTCTAGATGTTTTTTCAGCTGATCTGGGCCATGTATTTTCCCAGTCTGCCCTGGTACATTGGAGATGGCTTAAAAAATGCTCGGTGCATTAATCAACTAAAACTAACTTGGCAATTACCCCGGTCCAGATGTGGCCGGGGTTTCACTTTTTAGGGCAGTTTTCTAAGGCGGTTTTACTAGGCTGGCTTGGGCGCTCCCGTGTTAGCCATAGGGTGGCGTTATTGTCTAAGCATTGGGGTTGCCCATCGGGGGCACTGGC
>CALBPH010000718.1 GCA_937899365.1 uncultured Leptolyngbya sp. | reverse complement strand
GTCTGTTGCTTGGATTTGTTCTGGGCGAAAACCGGCCTGTTGTAGGGGGGCTAAAACCCAGGAGTCTTGGTAGCTGGGGTCTAAGTCAATGGCCCGTTGGTAGGCCTGTTGGGCGGCGGCTGGGTCCTGGTTATCCCAGTGGGCGATGGCCAGGGCAACCAGGGGGTGGGGATTGCTCGGTTCCAAGTCTACGGCCTGTTGGGCATTTGCGATCGCACTCCCATAATCCTCCAACCGATGATAGGCCAGGCTCAGATTGTAATAGCCAATCTCATTATCCGGCTGTAGCGTAACGGCCTTAGTATGTGTGTCCACCGCAGCCTCTAGCTGACCATCAACCAGGTAGACAATACCTAACGCATTTAAGGCCGGCACATGGTCAGCATCCTGGACTAATGCCTGCTGCAACACGCCAGTAGCATTTTCCGCCTGTCCGTCCAAATGCAGGGTCCAGCCCAGTATCACCTGCCCAGAAAGATTCTGCGGGTCCAACCGAACCGAATTTTGCAAAGCGGCAATTGCCTTGTCATAGCGACCCTGGGCGCGATACTCCAGCCCCTGCTGGCGATATTGAGCGGCCTCAGCCTGTGTTGCGGCAGAGGGCTTATCGGCGGGTTTTGTATGGGGCTTGGGTAATGGTGCCTTTGCAATCTGCTCAGGGGTGGGCGCGGGGGTATTTTCTGAGTTAGAAGTCTCTGTCGGTTGGGGTGACGTGGGCTGGGGCAACGTGGGAGTGTTATTACAGCCCAATATCAATAAGACACCCGTTATTGTTATCCCTTTAATCTTTTTACTCAATGGATAAAGCAGCATTAGAATTAGACTGTGATTGAGGGAACTAGTATGAGTGATACTGATACAACTTCTTATTTAGACCGGCTTCTGGCATTGTATGAGGAAAAATTAAAGCGATTTCGATTCTCCCTAACCATATTACTCGTTGGGACTATTATATTTTTCTTCCTAATCTTTTTCCCATACATCACACTGATTGGTAATCAAGAATCTTGTCGAGTCAATCAACTAGACTGTCCTCAACTCGAACAATCTGGTTTGAAGGAACGGGTTTCAGATGTGACAACCAGCTGGGGGAATATACCTGTCTCAACAGCTGAAGTAGTCGCTTTCTTTCCGGTAGGAGTCGCTTGTGGTTTTATTGCGGTGTCTTCCCAGCTACAAGACTTAATGCGTTTGCGCCGAGCCATCACTCAACAGATTAGGGGATTAGAAAGTCCCATCGATGTTACCCTCATTGCCCCTTTATTGATTGATCCAAAACAAGGCGTTGGCGATCAAATGCTAGGGATTTTGATATTACTCTTTCCCTCTTGTCTGGCACTGTTCTCGGTTAATTTAATTTTAGTTAGCCTTGAGGCCATCAAAAACAGTCTGCCCTACAATCAAAATGTGTCATTTTATTATGGGGTCTATTTAATCAGCGTCTTATTGATCCTATGTGGATTGTTGAGAATAGGATGGACTTTTTTGCGATCGCTAGCGATAGAACGTGCATAAGCTCAGACCAGTGTATACCCAGACAAAAGCTGAAAAAAATACCATGGTCTCTAACCCCGATAAAACGATAGTCTACGAAAAGAGAAAGCTGGCCCTAATTGAAGAAATCACCGTAGCCTTTGACGGTGTTTCCCGAGAAGATGGTGTCACGTTGCATGAAGCGACGGTGATTGATGATTACGGTAGCCCAGCAGAACGGGCTGAAGCCTGGGCACTAGACACAGAGAACATATGGCAGGATGTGCCAGAAGCAGACATTCGCCTCACCGACGCAGTGCTCAGCTTTCTAGATCCGAAGGGATTTCACTACTACATTCCCGCCTATATGATTTGGTATCTTCGCAATATCGACAATGAAGACCCTAACTATTGGTCAAACACATTTGACTCTGTGGTGTTTCACTTGACCTACAAAATAGATGAAGATGACTATGTGTCTTCAAAATTTCAGTTATTTACGCTGGCTCAGTCTAAAGCTGTTGCCAACTTTCTTCTCTTTGATGTAGAGCGAGAAGAGGCCCTCGAAAAGCAGTACTTACAAGCATCGCTGGCCAACGGTGGTTTGCCCCAAGCTGAAATTGACCGCATATTGCAAGCACATGAACCCCAGGAGATTGAGACCAGACAAGCTTTGGAAACATACTGGAAACAGTTTGTGTAGCTCATGGGAGGATTGATGCGTTATCAATCTTTGCGTTTAACCGGATTCAAAGATCTATAGTTGTTAATCGCAGTAACCTTTGACTGCATCCATCAGGGTAGCCCCACAGAAATTTGTATCTTTTGTGGTTACGTTATAAAGACGGGCGTGACGTAAATTTGCCCCTTGTAGGTTGGCACCATTAAGATTAACCGACTCTAAACGAGCCCACCTAAGATCGGCATTACTCAAGTCCGCGCCTGCCAAATTCGCATTCCGGATGGCCACCCCCTTCAACCGACAACCGGGGCAATTTTTAGTTACCCTCAGAGCCATCACTCTTAGAGGTGTTTCAGCCTGAAGTAGAAAAAGGATACTGACTGTAGCGAGTAAAACTCGAATCAACTTCATGGTTTTCCTTCTAAATTTGAGGCGGTCGAAATTTAGAACAATCAAGTTCGAAAATAGGCTTTAAACCGTATCATTTGTACTGATGCAGTTCAAGATAATGACATATAGCTTCGTGGGCGTTGCTGCTCCTCGGTATGGATTTTATCTGCGAGATACTGTCCTATGGCATATCTCATCGATCGGTTCATCCTCTAAATCAGCAACGGCGCTTTGTGCACATAGGTCACAACATTAGCGATTGCTAGTAGACCTATTTAGAAAGCTTTAGGAAGCAAGCTGCTGAATGTATAACGAGCCTACCTGGCATTCCCATGGCAGGC
>CALBPH010000717.1 GCA_937899365.1 uncultured Leptolyngbya sp. | reverse complement strand
GCTGGTGTAGACCAATGCTCGGCGCATCTAGGACATACAACACCCCTGAGAGACCGGCACCTATCTGCGTGGCGAGGCGGATACGCTGAGCTTCACCACCGGAAAGTGTCATGGCGGTACGGTCAAGGGTGAGATAATCTAACCCGACATCTAACAAAAATGTCAGACGGGCCTTGATCTCTTTAAGAACCAGCTCACCAATGGCTAGCTGCTTCTTGCTCAGGAGAGGATCGCCACCATTGTCTCCCATGACATCTTCGATGTTGTAGAGACAGTCACGAATGGAAACGCTGGTAAAGTCAAGAATGTTATACGGCCCCATTCTAACGGCCAACGACTCTGGCCGTAGCCGAGCACCACCACAGGTTTCGCAGACCTGATCGATTAGATATTTATCGAGTTTTTGTTTGTAGAGGTCGGACGTACTCTCACGATACTGTCGATCGAGAATGGGCAGCACCCCTTCATATTTGCGGTGATAGCCTTTTTTATCGCGATAGCGGGAATCCGTCTCGATATAGATTTTATCGGGAGAGCCGTGGAGAATAATGTCGCGCTGTTCGTCGGTAAGACTGGCCCAAGTAGATTGGATTTCGAAACCGTAGGACTGGCCCACACTGTAGAGCAGCGAGAAATAATAGGTGTTGTCTATGTAGGACCAGGGTGAGATCGCAGCGTACACTGTCAAACTCGGATCGGGCACCACCAGGTCCGCAGAGAACCGCCGATGGCTGCCCAAGCCATGGCAGTCGGGGCAGGCACCATAGGGCGAGTTAAACGAAAACATGCGGGGTGACAGCTCATCCATCACCGCCCCGTGCTCGGGGCAAGCAAAATTCTCTGAGAATATTAGTTCTGACGGCAGGTCAGAGCCATAGTCCCCACCCGCCTCAGCCGCCATCGGCACAGCATCGCCCTTGCCAGCGCTTTTAGCCTTTAACGGCACCACATCCGCTTTCTTGCGATCTTCAAGGATGTCAATAATTGCAATACCTTCAGCCCGCTTCAGACAGGTGGCCAACGAATCCGCCAGACGCTCCTGAATATCATCCTTCTTCACCAGACGATCGACCACCACCTCAATATCGTGGCTCTTAGTCTTCGCCAGTTCAATATTGTCACTCAGCTCACGGATTTCACCATCCACCCGCACCCGCACAAAACCCTCTGCCGCCAGCCCCGACAGCAGCTTGGCATGGGTGCCCTTCTTACCTCGCACCACCGGAGCCAGAATCTGAAAGCGAGTCCGATCCGGCAGCGCCATCACCTGATCCAGCATTTGGTCGATGGCCTGGGGGGCAATGGAGCGATCGCAATGGGGACAGTGGGGCTGACCAGCCCGCCCATAGAGCAGTCGCAGATAGTCATAGATTTCCGTCACCGTACCCACCGTAGAGCGAGGGTTGTGGGACGTAGACTTCTGGTCAATGGAAATCGCTGGACTCAGCCCTTCAATGGAGTCCACATCGGGCTTATCCACCTGACCCAAAAACTGCCGAGCATAGGCACTGAGGGATTCCACATAGCGCCGCTGCCCCTCGGCAAAAATGGTATCGAACGCCAGGGAAGATTTACCCGAGCCAGACACCCCAGTAAAGACAATCATCTGGTTGCGAGGCAGGTCCAGATTAATGTCCTTAAGGTTATGCTGACGGGCACCGCGAATGCGGATCAGATCGTCGGACGGATTGGCGAGTTTGGTCTTTGCTACCCTGCCATTGCCACTCGCCTTACCATTGGCGGCTTTGCCATTGCTGCTCGATTTGCGTGTCTTGGCCGTTTTAGAGGTCTTTGACTGGGGCATGGGGCAAATGGGGTTGCAGGGCAGCTAGATCATAACCAGACTAATAAATTAGTACTAGCATGGAAACAACATTTCTTTATGGTAAGTCATAGAGCTTAATCATGCGGTGTTAAAGACGGCAAAAAATGCTGCGTACAACGTCTGTACACCGGTATTGCAGCTAGGGCAATAGATTAGATGAACCGATCGGTTAGATATGCGATGAGACAGCATCGTGCAGATAAAATCATCCCGAGGCTCAGCAGCATCGATTAAATCACCTCTCGTTGCCACGTTACGTCGGGCGCTATTGTCTCTACGAGCACTTGCCCACGAGAAATGACATGACTGACCGTGGGACGACGACGAACAGCTTCATACTTGTTAGGGCAGTCCAACACAATTAAATTAGCAGGTTTGCCGATATCGATACCGTAGGTGTCTTGCAAGTTCAGCGTACGGGCTCCGTGGGCAGTGGCCATGTCATAGCAGGCATCAATTTCTTCCAGCCCCGTCATTTGGCATACATGGACAGCCATGGAGACAACATCTAACATGTTGCCGGTGCCCAGGCCGTACCAGGGGTCCTGGATACAGTCGTTGCCCAGGCTCACATTTAGACCGGCCTGCCACAGTTCTTTAACACGGGTAAGCCCACGGCGTTTGGGATAGGTATCGGTGCGGCCCTGGAGGGTGATGTTGATCAGCGGGTTGGCAATGAAGTTAATGTTGGATTGTTTTAGGAACCCCATAAGC
Organism: uncultured Leptolyngbya sp.; assembly: GCA_937899365.1. Classification (GTDB taxonomy): domain Bacteria; phylum Cyanobacteriota; class Cyanobacteriia; order Phormidesmidales; family Phormidesmidaceae; genus Leptothoe. The sequence goes on along the minus strand of CALBPH010000717.1, from coordinate 350 downwards.
TTGAGGGCATAGGCATTGTTGTAGGAGCCAAAGGCGGTGGTGTGGCTGGCGGTGACTTTTTCGTTGAGACCGGTGCGTAGGGCACAGGCGGAAACAATTTCGAGAAAGCGGGATTGGTCGTCGTCGATTTCATCGCAGTGGATATCGATCAGGCGGTTATATTTTTGGGCCAGCTCAAAAATCCGATGGACAGAGCGAACGCCGTCTTCGCGGGTGAGTTCATAGTGGGGAATGCCGCCGATGGCATCAGCTCCGAGGATGATGGCTTCTTCGATTAGTTCGTTGTTTTGGGGGCTGCCATAGATGCCGTCCTGGGGAAAGGCGACAATCTGCAGGGTGAGCCAGTCTAT
>CALBPH010000716.1 GCA_937899365.1 uncultured Leptolyngbya sp. | reverse complement strand
CATCCTTTTCCAATGCATCCACCGATGCAAACGTCTTTGCTAATCGAGGCGTCATTTCAGCCACAAAGGCATCATCGAACGTTACCCGACTGACATCCAAGTAGAGACCTAACTGCTCGTTGTAATAAAGCCAGTCTTGATATCGTTGCCACAACGCAGTCGCATCCATAGTTACCTCTCGAGGGCTGCCAATTTTTTGTCACTAAACTATATTCACATTCAGCCCTGATACTTTTCGTATTAGAAAACTCAGAGTTTATGACTTGAATGTGGTTGGAACACGAATGTACCGACTGCCAGTGTAGTGACCATTCATCCCCAGACCCTCAAAATTCTTGAAGGATTTCACGATTCGTTGTGGAAACCGTAAACACTGTGACAAACCGGTGTAACAAACAGAACGCTCCCGCCCCTACATTTCTTTAGTAAAATTGTAATGACCGTCACACTAGCACCGTCATCGCAACGGCTGTTATAGACCAAACCGCAGAGCACACATTACTTCCTAATGGATCTAGTCACGCTTCAAGGACTGCTCGACAACGTATCCTTTGCCGTCCTCTTTCTCACCATGCTCCTCTACTGGAGCAGCCTGGCCTTTGACGGCATCACCTGGCTCAAGACCCTGGGCACCACCGGCATGGCCATCGCCAATCTCTGCATCGCCGCTCTGTTAGTTGCCCGATGGATCGAAGGCGGCTATTTCCCCCTTAGCAACCTCTACGAGTCCCTCTTCTTTATCGCCTGGGGCATCACCGCCATCCACTTTGTTGCCGAGCGCATGAGCAACAGCCTCTGGGTTGGCGCCATGACTGCCCCCGCCGCCATGGGGATCACGGCCTTTGCCACCCTCACCCTGCCAGACACCATGCAGGTATCCGAGCCCCTGGTGCCCGCCCTTAAATCCAACTGGCTAATGATGCACGTCAGCGTCATGCTCCTGAGCTACGCCGCCCTCATGGTCGGGTCTTTAATTGCGATCGCATTCCTCGTCGTTACCCGTGGCCAGGCCGTCGAACTAAAAGGCAGCTCCGTCGGCACAGGCGGATTTCGCGATCGCAAATACACCCTCAAACGCGCCACCGAAGAAACCCCCAAGCCAGTCCTAGCCACCGCAGGGGGCAGCACCGCCGTCCTAGAACAACCCACCAAAACAGCGCTATCCATGCAGCGCCTCACCCTAGCCGACACCCTAGACAACATCAGCTATCGCATCATCGGCCTCGGCTTCCCCCTCCTCACCATCGGCATCATCTCCGGCGGCGTCTGGGCCAACGAAGCCTGGGGCTCCTACTGGAGCTGGGACCCCAAAGAAACCTGGGCCCTCATCACCTGGCTCGTCTTCGCCGCCTACCTACACTCCCGCATCACCAAAGGCTGGCAAGGCCGCAAACCCGCCTTCATCGCCGCCACCGGCTTCATCGTCGTCTGGGTCTGCTATCTAGGCGTGAACCTCTTAGGGAAAGGATTACACAGCTACGGTTGGTTCTTTTAGATTCTAGAAAACCTTGGGCATCAAAAAACGGTGGACCGTGCCCACCCTACGCTCCGAAATTTCTGCCTACTAACGATTCCGAGCGAAAACCTATGCCCTTTCAAAATGTCTGGAAAGCTTTCCAGACATTTTGAATTCACCCAACCGCAACCCCAAACCCACGCCACCAAGGACACCTCAATATGAGGGTTGTAGGGCGGCATCCCGCCCTGCTCAGGGGGTTTGGGGAACTCGAAGGGACCCCAAGCAACATCTCTATCACTCAACCAATCACCCAAGCTTACAAAACCATAAGCCGAGGCAGCACAGTGGGATAGCTGTGCCGCTTCGAAGAACTTTCCAGAAATCGCTTACTGCAACAAACTGCGCAACATCCAAGCGTTCTTTTCGTGAATCTGTAGTCGCTGAGTTAGCAAATCGGCGGTGGGTTCGTCGTTGGCCTCATCAGCAATCGCAAATACAGCGCGGGCCGTGCGGGCGACGGCTTCTTGGCCTTCTACTAGCAGTGCAATCATGTCTTCTGCTTTGGGTACACCTTCGGTTTCCTCTATCGAGCTGAGTTTGGCATATTCGCTGTAGGTGCCGGGGGCGGGGAAGCCCAGGGCGCGAATCCGTTCGGCAATGGCGTCTACGGCTAGGGCTAATTCGTTGTACTGACCTTCAAACATTAGGTGCAGTGTCTGAAACATGGGTCCGGTCACATTCCAGTGGAAGTTGTGGGTTTTGAGATAAAGCGTGT
>CALBPH010000715.1 GCA_937899365.1 uncultured Leptolyngbya sp. | reverse complement strand
AGTGGTCAACAGCAGACTGGACTTCTAACCAGTCGGTATGGCCCACCAGTTCATCAAAGGTACGCACACCCAGCTGGGCCATAATCTCGCGCACATCCTGGGCAATGAACTGCATAAAGTTCACCACGTGCTCAGGATCGCCCACAAAACTCTTGCGTAGCTGGGGGTCTTGGGTGGCAATACCGGCTGGGCAGGTGTTCTTTTGGCAAACACGCATCATAATGCAGCCAAGGGAGACCAGCGGTGCAGTAGAGAATCCAAATTCTTCTGCCCCCAGCAGTGCCGCCATCACCACGTCACGGCCAGTTTTCATTTGGCCGTCGGTTTCGACCACAATGCGGCTGCGCAGGTTGTTGAGCACCAGGGTTTGGTGGGTTTCTGCCAGACCTAGCTCCCAAGGAAGACCGGCATGTTTGATGGAGGTTTGGGGGGATGCGCCAGTACCGCCGTCAAAGCCAGAAACTAGCACCACATCGGCATGGGCTTTGGCTACACCAGCGGCGATGGTGCCCACACCCACCTCTGACACCAGCTTGACGTTGATGCGGGCGCTGCGGTTGGCATTTTTCAAGTCATGAATCAGCTCCGCCAGGTCTTCAATGGAGTAAATGTCGTGGTGGGGAGGTGGGGAAATTAGACCCACACCAGGGGTGGAGTGACGGACCTTAGCAATCCAGGGATAGACTTTTTTGCCGGGAAGTTGGCCCCCTTCCCCAGGCTTGGCACCCTGGGCCATTTTTATCTGAATCTCTTTGGCCTGGGAGAGATAGAGACTGGTCACACCAAACCGACCCGAGGCTACCTGTTTGATGGCGCTATTTTTAGAGTCGCCGCGCTCGTTAGTCCAGGTAAACCGTTCGGGATCTTCACCGCCTTCACCGGTATTGGATTTACCCCCTACGCGGTTCATGGTAATGGCCATAGATTCATGGGCTGCCTTGGAGATGGAACCATAGCTCATGGCCCCAGTTTTAAACCGACGGGTAATGGCCTCGACGGGCTCTACTTCCTCAATGGGGATGGGCTGACGTGTCTTGAAGTCTAGCAATCCCCGCAGGGTGAAGTGTTGCTTGCTTTGGTCGTTAACCAAATTGGCATAGTGCTGATAGGCCTTGTAGTCACCAGCCCGCACTGCCTGCTGCAGGGTGTGGATGGTATCGGGGTTAAATAGGTGAGCTTCGCCATCCTTACGCCATTGATAATTGCCCCCCACATCGAGGACTGGGATATCTCCCCGCTCGGCAAATCCATGGCCATGGCGCATGATGGCTTCTTGGGCAATAACCTCTAGGTCGATGCCCTCAATGCGTGAGGCGGTCCAGGTAAAGTACTTATCAATAACGCTGTGGTTGAGACCAATGGCTTCAAATATTTGGGCGCCTCGATAGCTTTGTAGCGTCGAGATACCAATCTTTGAGGCGATCTTGATGGTGCCTTTGGTAACGGCTTTAATGTAGTTTTTGTGAGCGTCCTCAGGGGCAATATCCACCAGCATCCTATCGGCCACCATGTCATCCAGGGTTTCAAAGGCCAGATAGGGGTTGATGACATTACAGCCATAGCCCAGCAGGACGGCAAAGTGATGCACTTCGCGGGGTTCGCCCGACTCGAGAATGATGCCGACTTGGGTGCGGGTTCCTGTACGGATCAGATGGTGGTGTAGCCCAGCAACGGCCAGTAGGGCAGGAATTGGTGCCTGGGTAGCATCCATGCTGCGGTCAGAAAGGATGATCAGGTTGGTGCCGGTTGATATGGCGCTGTCCACCTGTCCACAAATCGACGCCATTACCGATTCCAGCCCCTGCACGCCAGCCTTGGGATCAAACAAAATCGGCAGCGTCAACGCCGCAAATCCAGACTCATCAATATGCTGTAGCTTCGCTAGCTCACCATTGGTAATGACCGGAGTCTTGAGCTGAATTAACCGACAGCTCTCAGGCTGTGGGTCCAACAGATTGCGCTCAGAGCCCACAGTAGTCACTGCCGAGGTGATAATCGCCTCACGAATAGAATCAATGGGAGGGTTGGTTACTTGGGCAAACAGCTGCTGAAAATAGTCATACAGCAGCTTTGGTTTGTCCGATAGCACAGCCAACGGGGTGTCCGTTCCCATGGAACCAATCGCTTCCACACCGTTCTGTGCCATCGGCGTCAGCAACATGCGCAGTTCTTCAAACGTGTAGCCAAAGGCCATCTGCCGCTGCCGCAGGCTGCCGCCCGACACCTCAGCCCGT
>CALBPH010000714.1 GCA_937899365.1 uncultured Leptolyngbya sp. | reverse complement strand
CCAGCTGGGCATTACTACCCCATCGTGGCAAACCCTTCCCCAGACGGCGACGTTTGGTCGGCGGCGGCGATGGCCCTGGATGGTCGCCGCGTTAGCGGGCATTGTGGTGGGTGGCGGTGCGATCGCACTTCATCAACGCTCCATCTCTCCACCGCCCATTCCATCGGTCCTCGCCGCCAAGGTTCCGGTCCAACTCCAGCGGACCCTGCCCGATCACAGTGGCTCCATTAACGACCTGCTGCTGTTTTCCGATGGCGTGCGCATGGTCAGCGCCGGGGCTGACAAGACCATCCGTCTGTGGGATTTGACCGCCGGTAAATCGGTGCAAACCTGGGAAGGTCAAACCAGCTTTGTCAATACGGTGCTGCTCAGCCCCGATGACACCCATCTTTACAGCGGCAATGCCGATGGGGCACTCCAGAGCTGGGCAGTGGCCAGTGGAACCCAGCGATGGCAACAGTCCAAGGCTCACAATGGTCCGATCAATACGGTGGGCCGCACCCCCGATGGCCAGCAGCTCGTCAGTGGCGGAGCCGATGGTGACATTCACATTTGGGAGGCGGGCACAGGAAAATGGCAGCGATCGCTCGTCACCGACCAGGGGTCAGTCAATAGCTTAGTCGTCACCTCCGATGGAAAATACATCATCAGCGGGGGTAGCGATCGCACCATCAAGATTTGGCATATTGCCACGGGCGAATTGAAAAAGACCTTGACCGGGCATGAAAGCTTTGTCAACACCCTGGCCATTAGCCCAGATGGTCGGTTTTTGTTTAGTGCCAGCGCTGACGGTACCATTCGTAAATGGCAAATCAAGACCGGTGAGCCGCTGCATACGTTGTCGGGCCACACCAGCTATGTCAACGACATGATCTTTAGTCGAGATGGCCGCACCCTTAGCACCGGCAGTGCGGATAAAACCGTTCGTATTTGGAATGTTGAAACCGGAAACGCCGAGCAAGTATTGACCGGATTTGGCATGCTGATTGACCATGTGGTAGTGTCACCATCTGAGCAAATTGTTACGGCAAGTCGGACTACACCAGCCATCAAAATCTGGCAGCGAGAGCAGTGAGATACGACCAGGTCTAACATCGGGCAGTTGCCTAATTGCCACAGGTTTGGATTTGCAAAATTGTGCCGCCTTTACAATGAATCAACCCACGTCGTTGTAAGGATGTCGCAGCATGAAACGATTTTTGACCTGGATTGCGATCGCACTGCCACCCACCCTGCTTGTTCTTCTATCCCTAAAACCCCTAGAAATTGGCTTAATCCGTTTGGTCGGGTGCTTTGCTGCGGTATTCCTGGCGATGGCGCTGATGGTGATTTCTGGGCTCCGGTCTCAACGTTTTCGACGACAGATGGCGGTATCCTTTGCCCTGGTGGTTTCTATTACCGTATTTAACTGGCCGCTGAGAGTAGCCTATGGGTTCTCCCGTCCTGCCTTTGACCAAGTGACAGAACAAGTAATGGCAGGAGAAACCATAGAAACGCCCCGACGCATTGGCTGGTTCCGGGTTGAACGCGTTGAAGCTCCCGGCCCTGCTCCTAATGGCATTGATCAGCACGGACTGCGTCTGTGGACTGGCGTGCACCCCGCTGGCAATACCGGCTTTGTAAAATCAAGCCCAGATGATCTGCGGTTTAATCTGTGGAGCCACTTTAAGTTAGATGAGACCTGGCAATTTATTGCTGAAGACTAACCCAATCAAGAGAAGACCGCATTAGGCTGTTCTATCTATCTGGAACGGCCTTAGGGTTTTGTTGTAGCGTTTTATCTTGGTTCATGATTTTCTCCTATGGTCTCGGTTAGCGGCTCTATGCGATGGTTAAAAGAAAATAAAACATCGTCTCTAAGGCATCTCTAAAACGTCTGTATCGCCTAACTCAGCTGCATCGGCCTGAATATGTGACACAGTTGACATGATTAACCCTGGCGACAGAGATGGATGGGGATATAAATCAGCCACGATAAAGGTGAAGATAACTGCAATTGCAAGCCGTTCAAAAGCGAGATGATAGGGTCGTAATACTTGCAACATCTCTCAAATCCTCCCTGATTTATAAATACGCTTAGGCACAGAGCTACTTGAACTGTGCCAACAGTTTTTGACGCGATGTCTCTAATGTTGAAGAACACCTATGGGACAACCGATGGGGAATCGGCAACCATCCCACCACGGCTGTGCTAGGAACAGTGGACCAGCGTCCGGCGTTGAACATATGCCAGTATTGATGCTCAGCATCGGCGCGACGGCCTAGATAAAATCCACCGTAACGAGCATCCTGAACCGCTAAGATAACCGGGCGTTGAGGGTCTGAGGGTCTCCTGCATTCACCACGCCATGCAGAATCCTCCAGAGATGGAACTTGCATCACCAACGCCCAGGAACGTCGGCTAGCCCAGCGATCTCCTAACCAACAATCAATGGCAATATGGCTACCTGGCATGTCAGGACTTTCGCTACACAAACATAGTTGTCCAGCTCGAATCCAGTTGGGTAATTCAGCCGCGTTGCAAGGGCTCCAGTATGGGTAAAGCATGGTTTGTGTCAGTATGATGGGGGCGTGAGGTAGTTGAAAACGATATGTGTTTTCAACTACCCCAACGGTAATTAAGGAGGCGTCTCTAAGCCGTCTCCAATACGTCCCCACTCCTCACTCACAAACTCACATATGTCTGCGGCGCACCCACCTATTCACACTGATGACATAACATTGGGCATAGGACAGCACATTAGACTATTGGCATTGCTGATCCTCGGGAGGATTTTAGGTGTGAAATACTGCCAAATAGGCAAAGCCCTAGATCGGTTGGTCCCCTAGATCCGTAATCGCAGACTATCTCCTAGCGGAGTAGATACATCATGAACGTTTTAATCGTTACGCTGGGCTCTCGCGGTGATGTGCAACCCTGCGTTGCTCTGGGCAAAGGGTTAAAAAACGCCGGGCACGAGGTTACTATTTGCACGAGTAAGCTTTTTCAACCCTTTATCACGGCACAAGGGCTGCACTACGGCCCCATGAATAATCAACTGATGCAGCTGATGGACTCAGATATGGGGCGCGATGCAATGGAAAACACCCACAACCTGTGGGGCACCATTCGCACCACCATAAAACTGTTTTCCCAGGTAAAGGCCATGTATCGCCGAACCCTGCAGGATGTCTGGCAAACCACACAAGCGGTTAAACCCAATCTGTTGATTCTGGCATCTAAAGCGGCATTTATGGCAGAATCCATTGCCGATAAACAAAAAATTCCTCTGGCTATCGCCCTACCATTTCCTCAGTTTGTTCCCACAGCTCAATCCCCGGCGATGGGTTTCCCCGACTGGCCGCTAGGTCACTGGTATAATCGGCTCACTTATTGGATTGTGCATACAGCTATCGGGTTATATGGGGGCATCCCTAATGAGTTGCGCCGTAAGGTTTTGCAGCTACCGCCCAAGCCTAAAGGTATAGATCTGTTGCACCGGGCGGATGGCAGTCCCATTCCTGTGCTCCATTGCTATAGTCAGCAAGTTGTTCCCCGTCCGACAGATTGGCCAGAGTCTGCCCATGTCAGTGGCTATTGGTTCTTAGAGCAACAGGCTAGCTGGCAGCCTCCAGAGGACTTAAAAGCATTTCTAGAGAAGGGGCAGCCTCCTATTTATATTGGCTTTGGTAGTATCTCTGGTCGTCAACCCCAGCGCTTGGCT
>CALBPH010000713.1 GCA_937899365.1 uncultured Leptolyngbya sp. | reverse complement strand
GTAACCAGGGCAGCGTCTTTGTTCTACGTAAGGTGTAGCCACCAAGTGAGGTGTGGGCACCACGTAAGGTGTAGGCACCACGTAAGGTGTGGGCACCAAGATTTACTCCGTCAGGCTGTGCCTGCTTTCATCGTTCCGCTCTATGCTGTCTCTCTATGTCGTTGCCCGTTATCTCCTTATCTCAGGCCCATCTAACCTTGTTAGAGTCCTGTCCGCGTCGGTTTCAGTACATCTTTAACCAATCCTTGGCGGTGCCCCCCAAACAAGAAGGGCAAGAGGCGGCGTTGTGGGGCAGTCAGTTTCACTTACTGATGCAGCAGCAGGCCTTGGGTATTCCCATCGATGTGATGTCGGGGGCCCATGGGGACATGCTCACAAAAGTGGAGGCCCTACGTCATCAGGCCCCTCAATTATTTCACCCAGGACCTGATGAACGTCTGCGCCAAAGTGAGCACCAGCGAACCCTGGCGTTCAATGGCTACCTCTTTACGGTGATTTATGACTTGGTGGTACTAACGGATAGTTCGGGGTTGATTGTGGATTGGAAAACCTATCTAAAACCGCCGCCGCAGAAGTATCTTGCCCATGATTGGCAAACCCGTCTCTATCTATATGTATTGTCTGAAACGAGTCACTTGAGCCCTGAGCGGCTGACAATGTCCTATTGGTTTGTGCGCCATCGGAATAAGCAGGGTGAGGATTTACCCCCCAGTGACTATCGCTTTGCCTACGGTTTGCCGCAGCATGACCAAACCAGGACCGATCTGTTACGCTTGAGCGCTGTGGCCACTGCACCATTCAGCTCCGCTGTCAGCGGATGGATGAACCATCCTTACCCCTAGACCTTGAAGGCATTGAGGAAATATCGTTGGGGTAATCATGCATAGACTCAGATAAATCTATCTGAACAATCACATTAAAACTTATCTATCAAGTTTCTGGCGTTTTTTTGTGTAGCTGTTTACACTTGGGATGTAAATAGATTTTAGTAAATCGTTTTCGAATTCAGATAGATTCTAGTAAATGGTCTTCTGGATTCGCACTATAAGCTTGAGAATGTTACTGATCGGGGGATAGCGATCCCCTGGTCACTTATTCTGGTATTTATGGCGATCCCCTTGGATTGGATGTTTCGTCCCTAATCGTTGTGTTGTGAAATTGCTCCATGGCTGAGGTTTATTTGCAATCGGGCTGGCTAATTCCGCTCTATCCACTACTGGGTATCTTGTTGACGGTTCCTTGGATGTCGCTGCGGCGCACGGGTCCACGGCCTGCTGGATATCTCAATATCATCACCACTCTTTTTGCTCTAGTGCATGCTGTGATGTGTTTGCGAGCTGTCTGGGGGCAGGTGCCTCTGCGCTGGTCGGTGGTGTGGATGCAGGTGGCCGATTTGTCGATTGAGCTGCCATTTGAGCTGTCGTCGTTAAATTTGGCGGCGGTGGTAGTGGTGGTGGGCCTCAACTTGCTGGCTCAGATTTATGCCATTGGCTACTTGGAAATGGATTGGAGCTGGGCCCGGTTGTATAGCCTGCTGGCCTTGTTTGAGGCGGGGATGACGGCGCTGTTGCTCAGTGACTCGTTGTTCTTTAGCTACCTGATGTTAGAGATTTTGACCTTGGGGACCTACCTGATTGTGGGCTTTTGGTTTAATCAGCCTCGGGTGGTGACGGGGGCGCGGGATGCGTTTTTGACCAAACGGGTGGGGGTTTTGATTTTGCTGATGGGGGTGATTGCCCTGTATCCGCTGGCGGGCACCTGGAGCTATACGGAGCTGGCCCAGTGGGCGGCGGACAGTCCGATTAAGGGAACAACTATCGCTACGCTGGTGGGGTTGGCTCTGTTGGCGGGTCCCATTAGTAAGTGTGCTCAGTTTCCGTTGCATCTGTGGCTAGATTCGGCCATGGAAGGACCGCTGCCAACAACTATTTTGCGGAACTCGGTGGTCATTCCGGTGGGAGCTTGGGTGTTGATTAAGCTGACGCCTGTGTTTGCCCTATCCCCGGTGGTAGATGGGGTGGCGGTGGCCATTGGTACTATTTCAGCCATCGGTGCCGCCCTCATCTCCATTGCCCAGGTGGATGTAAAGCGAGTGCTGTCCTATTTGACTAGTGCGTTTATGGGGTTGGTGTTTGTTGCTGTGGGGACATCCCAGGTGGGGGTAGCCTACTTTTTGCTGATGTCGTTTTCGGTTGCGATCGCAGCCCTGATCGCTAGCACCGGTTCCGTCATTCTCACCTGTATTACCCAAGATCTGACCCAGCTAGGCGGTTTGTGGTCTCGCCGTCCGGTGACCGCTCTGTCATTTCTTCTCGGTTCCCTAGGCATCATCGGGTTGCCACCTTTCGGCGGTTTCTGGGCCATGCGTTTTCTAGAAACCGGTCTCTGGTACGACGGTCAAATCATACCGTTTGCCATTGTCCTAGCGATCAATGGTCTGTGCGCCTTTAGTTTGGTGCGAATGTTTTGCCTGATGTTTGTCGGCCCGCCTCAGATGATGACCGGTCGTGCCCCAGAACCTATTTGGTCCGTGGTTATCCCCATGGCAGCTATGGCAGGGCTGACGGTGCACATACCCATCATCATTCAGACCCTTAAGCTATTGCCCATTATGCAAACTGCCATTGGTGAAACCGGGCTGCTGCTGATTTGGTCCAGTGGGTTGGGGTTGGGTCTGGGGATTGTCTTTTACGGCATTCAGCGAGAGAAACTGCCGGCTGATTATTTGCCCCAATGGTTTGTCAAGCTGCTAGCCGATGACTTTTATACATCGGGTTTGTACCAAAACCTGTTTATTTGGCCGGTGGCGACGGCGGCTACAAGCTTTAACTGGGTCGAGCGATATGTCATTGATGGCTTTGTCAACTTTGTTGGTGTGGCGTCTTTATTTAGTGGAGAAACCCTGAAATATAGTAATCCTGGACGCTCTCAAGTCTACGTCTTGACCATTGCTATTTGTGTGGTGCTTCTGGGGCTTTTCATGAGCTGGAGCTACCTGCCAAACCTTGGTCAATTCCCTGTGTTCTAATTGCCGATTTCTGTTTTACAAGATTTTTAACCTAAGTAAGCTATGACGCTCACCCTTTTGATGGGGCTGCCATTGTTAGGAGCCCTAGCATTAATTCTGGTTCCACCCGCCAAATCTAAGCTGGTTGCCCTGTTGGTGGCGAGTCTGGCGCTGGTGTGGTCAATCTGGTTGTTTCTCCAGTTTGACCTCAGTAATAGTCAGTTTCAGCTAGTGGAAAGTTCACCTTGGCTACCGTTTCTAGGTCTGAACTATGAGCTGGGGATAGACGGCCTCGGGTTGCTGATGGTGGGGCTAAATGCCCTACTAACTTGGATCGCGATTTACAGCGCTAGGGACGATATAGAGCGACCACGGCTGTTTTACAGTTTGATGTTACTTACGAGTAGTGTCATTTCTGGGGCGTTCTTAGCTCAGAATTTTCTTTTATTCTTTCTCTTTTACGAAGCCTGTCTGATCCCCTTATATTTGTTGATCAACATCTGGGGAGGAGAGAAACGTAGCTATGCGGCCACTAAGTTTTTGATCTACACCGCCCTTTCCGGTGCATTGGTTCTGATTAGTGGGTTTGGCTTGCTGTGGTTAGGCGGAGCCGAGAACTTTAGCTACGCTGCCCTCGCGGATACCGATTTATCCCTCAGACTCCAGGTGTTGCTTTTGATTCCCTTGGCCCTTGGGTTTGGTATCAAAGTTCCCATGGTGCCTCTCCATACCTGGTTGCCCGATACCTATGTCGCCGCATCAACACCGGTGGCTATTCTACTCGGGGGAGTTTTGGCCAAACTGGGCACCTACGGACTGCTGCGCTTTGGTCTCAGCCTGTTGCCCGATGGCTGGGCCATTATCGCTCCTTGGCTGGCTGTCTGGGCTGCGATCACTATTATTTACTGTGCCTTCTTAGCCATTGTGCAACGCGATATTAAGCGCATGGTGGCCTACAGCTCTGTTAGTCATATGGGCTATGTGTTGCTAGGTAGTGCCGCGGCTAATGACCTGAGTCTGTCAGGTTGTATCGCCCAGATGGTTGCCCATGGGCTGGTACTCGGCATCTTATTTAATCTGGTGGGTGTGATTGAAACCAAGGTGGGTAGCCGCGATCTAGACCGGCTCAACGGGCTAATGAACCCCGTTAGGGGGCTGCCCTTTGTCAGCGGGGCGCTGTTGCTGGGGGCCATGTCCAGTGCTGGCATTCCAGGTCTGGTAAGCTTTGCAGCTGAGTTTTCTGTGTTTTTAGGCAGCTATCGTGTCTTTCCATGGCAGGCCCTGGTGGGGGTTGTCGGAACAGGACTCACGGCTGTGTATTTTGTTATTTTGCTTAATCGCACCTGCTTTGGCCGCTTAGATAACCAGCGGGCCTACTTCCCTAAAGTCTCTTTTGGCGAAAAGGCTCCAGCTTTGGTATTAGTGGTGCTAATTATTGTCTTAGGCATCCAACCTAACTGGCTGATGCGCTGGACTGAGCCAACGGTGGTACAGGCAATTGCGGTTATGCCTGGTGCAGGTCAGACGTTGCCATCTATCGGTGCTGTGTTGTTGGACGATGCCCCTTCGTGAGGAGTGTGGATGTTAGGAAACGGTTACTCGCATGCTAGGTCCTGGTTGATGGGGTGAACCCCACCCTATGGTTTTGTTATTTGTTTGGCGGGCGTTGCCCCGCGTGCTCTCTTTTTAAGAACTATGTCTGCTACAACTGCAACCTCCTTACCTTCGTCTAATCACGCCTATGCGGATGTTATTCATCGCTTAGAGGCTGGGGGCTCGATGCTGCCAGATACCCCTGAAAATCTGATGCAGATTATCGGCATTTATAAGGCCTATGCGGTGCCCATGGACTTCTACTGGCGCGATCTGCTGTACATTGCAGAGCGTGTTTTTCTGCAGCCGCTGCCGTTTTTTAAGTACCTTATTTCTAAAGACTATCTAGACCGCCACAACACCTATTCCGGTGACCAGTCCCCCCTACGAGTGTGGCGAGGTGTTGGTGAGGCGCATCCAGAACTGTTGGAGTTTATGGCCAAGGGAGAATCGGGTCGCCGTGTACCCCGGTTGTTGCATCACTTGGGGCATGACCGCGTCAATATGGAGTTTGCAGAAGCCTGTATGCGGGCCATGTTTTGGCATGAAGACATCAACCCAAAATTCAACGCCTATCTCTATAGCGATGAGTATAAAGCCGCTGCTGATAGGGCGATCAAGGCTTACTTTAAGGGTAATTGGGCCATGCTCGGTCTGTATAAACTCTTCCCAGATATGTTTATGGAGCAGGTGCGTCAGCTGTCGTACTATGCCAACTTGGGGCTGTTTTGGGAAGTGATGGCTCCGGTATTCTTTGAGATGTCGGATATTTATGATGAGGGTGGGTTTGCCGGTGTGCCCGATGCTATGAACTTTTTAGTCAATGGCATTTTTGCGGTGGCCGGTCGACCGATTTATCACCATGTTTATATTGGTGATGAGTGTTTTGAAATCATTCCTAAGTCCGTTGGCTTTACCTGGCTCTATGAGGCAGCGTTACCCTATGTGGAAGCGGTGTTCTATCGGACTACCCCGTTTCGAGGCACTAAATCCTACGATGCCCAAGCCGATCAGGTCCCCGATCACCAGGCGGACTTTCACTACGGCATTCTCTACGCCGATGTCTTTCCGGTGGGTAGTGCGGGGATTCCCCCCACACTGCTGATGCAGGACATGCTTCATTTTTTGCCCCCCTACCTGCAGGACTATTACCAGCAGCATTGTCGTGGGGATGATGACGAGCTTATTCAGCTGGGGATTACATTTCAGCGCTCAATGTACAACGTCACCTCGGCGGTGATTCAGGCGTTACGAGCGGCACTGTACTACCCCCTAGACGATCCTAACCCGGAGCATCTGATGGCTAACCGTCGTTTCTTTGAGGCCCAGATGGATCGGCTAACGCGACCAGAAGCACGACTGCGAGATATTCAAACGGCGGATTATCGCTAGGAGATGCGCCATGTGTAGAGCCGTTCCATAGAACGCCTCTACACATGGCACGAGAAACACGCTCAACTTAATTGCTCCTCGTCTTTTCTAACCATGTCAACCATTGTCGATATTGCAGTCAATACCCCCGGGTTTGAAACCTTGGTTGCAGCTGTTCAGGCTGCCAGCTTAGTGGAAACATTGCAGGGGGAGGGACCCTTTACGGTGTTTGCCCCCAACGATGCTGCCTTTGCTAAACTGCCCCCTAACACGGTCAATAACCTGGTGCAGAACCCACCGCAGCTAGGCCGTATTTTGTGTTATCACGTTGTCTCTGGGCGCTGGGATAGTACGCAGCTAGGGCAGTCTGCTGAGCTGACGTCGGTGGAAGGCTCGCCGATTCCCATTCGCAGCCATAGCCCCCTAGAAATTAAAAACGCTACTGTACTTGCTGCGGACATTGAAGCGAGCAATGGCATTATTCATGTCATTGATACGGTGATGCTGATGGGGTAGGGCGAGAACGGTACTTATCATGAGATTGGAAAGCACATCTGTGACGAGACCTAATCGTCCTTAAGCTGGGGCCATCCGAGCTATGCTGAGCTTTTCATGTCAAGATGTAGAGCGTGTGGATTACTTCATCTCCGACCTCGGCGAAAAAGCCGACTAAAATTGCGCTTGGTAACTTTGATGGTGTGCACCTTGGCCACCAGCGCGTAATTGAACCTGTCTTAACCCATAAGGGTGGTTTACCTTCGCTGGTGTTAGCTGAGGATATGTGTTTGCAGGCGGCTGAAGCGTCTGGCTATAGTGATTTGCCGGGGGTTAGGGCCAAGGCTATGCCGGGTATTGATGCGCCAACGTCGGCGTTTACTGAGTGGGCGTCGGTGGTAACTTTTTTTCCCCATCCTAAGGAGTTTTTCTCGGGGCATTCGCGACCGCTGCTGACGCCGTTAGAGGAAAAAAGCCGTCAGCTGGCCTGTTTAGGCGTAGATCAGCTGGTACTGCTGCCGTTTAATGCGGCACTGGCTAACTTGGATGCGGTTGAGTTTGTGGAGCAAATCCTGATTCAGGAGTTGCAGGCGACTCACATTAGTGTGGGTAGTGATTTTCATTTTGGTAAGGGACGTGGGGGCAATGCGGAATTACTATGTGCGATCGCAACCCGCCATAACGTTCCTGTTACCATCGTTCCCCTGCAAAATGACCTTGAGGGTCGCATCAGCAGCTCCCGCATTCGTCAGGCCCTGACCGATGGTGAGTTAGCACGCGCTAACCAGCTATTGGGTCGGCCTTATATATTGACGGGGTACATTGTCCAGGGAAAACAGTTGGGCCGCACCATTGGAATTCCCACCGCTAACCTAAGTCTGCCGACAGATAAGTTAATTCCTTGCCAGGGTGTCTACAGTGTCAAAGCGTTTAACATTTTGCCCGATCAAAAACCTCTTTTTGGGGTGATGAACATTGGTACTCGACCCACGGTAGAGGGGCAAGACTTAAGTGTCGAAGTCCATCTATTTGACTGGGATGGGGATCTCTATGGAAAAACGATCACCGTTAGTTTAGAGAGTTTTATCAGACCGGAACAGAAGTTTGAGTCGTTAGATAGCTTAAAACAACAGATTGCTCAAGATTGTCAGACGGCCAGAGATACCCTAATGTGACTGTCTTCAGCGACTGCTCAGCCACAACACAATGGGTAAGGTGCCTAAACTTAGCAATGTGGAAATCACGATGGTCCTGGCCACCCGCACGGTGTCGCCCCCAAGTTCTGTGACCCAGATGAGGGAATTAACGGCTACGGGCATGGCGGCCTGTAACACGACTACCTGACGGTCTATGCCCGTTAGCCCCACCAAACTGGCAATATTAAATGCTAGCAGCGGCGACACAATCAGTCTCAGACCTGCTCCCATCAGCTCGTAACGACCAAACACAAACGGTGTTTCAGAGAGCTGAATGCCCAGCATTAGCAGAGCGACAGGGATGGCACCGTCGCTGAGAAGGGTGACGCCGCGCTCGATGGGTATAGGAAGTTGGGTCCCTGTGCCCTGGAGAGCGATGCCTGAGATCGCAGCCCATAAAACTGGTAAACACAGGGTGTAGCGCAGCCCGCTCACTACGCCTTCCCCCTTAAGCACAATGGGAAAAACGCTAGCCGTCATCAGACTAGAGCCCACCAGGTAAACGATTGCTCGTTCTAACCCCGCTTCCCCCAGGGAAAATAACACAAAGGGAAGACCCATATTGCCCACATTGGCAAAGATTGTTGTGGCGATCAGGCTCTTGTTTTCATCAGGTGAGAATTTTAACAGCCGGCCCAGGGTGATGGCTAATAAATAAAGCAGGGCGGTGTGGAAAATAAAGGCGGTGAGGATTGCGATCGCAGGCCCTAATTCCAAAGTTGTTTTTGCCAGGCTGTGCAATACTAACGCCGGCACCAATGCATAAATGCTCAGTCGTGCTAGGGTTTGTCGCTCCAGTGTAAATGTGTGCCCTACCCAAACCCCCACCAGTGCCACGAGTGCGATGGGTAATATTGCTGAAATTAAAATTTCCATAACCCAAGAACTAAAACCCTGAGTATCCTAACGCAGCGTTCATGGCAACTGACCTGATGCCTCTTGGAATATGGTGCTGACCGGCATGGACGACGGCTCGTGATACGTTCACTCCCACCAATCGACTACTGCCAGCTCCCATGTCTTGATCAGCCGTCATAGGGGTGCAAAAACGTACAAGACGGCCCCCATAGTCCTCGCTAAACTGAGGTTTAAATTCGTTAATGGGGCTATGAGTCGTCGAGTTACTCCCAAGGAACGTGTCAAGTTTTGGCGTGACCCAGTATTACGTGGTCTAGAAATGCTGCATGCCACGTACATCACCTATTCCTTTTCCCGCCATGCCCATGAAGGGTTTGGCATTGCCATTGTCGAATCAGGAGTCATGGAGTTCGACTATCGTGGCGCTAGCCACATTGCCCCAGCCGGTAGTGTGGTCATCACCCACCCTGGTGAAATGCACACAGGTCACGCCGTCTTAGAAACAGGATGGACCTATCGTACCCTGCTACCAGCGGTTGATTGGCTCCAGCAGGCTGCCACAGAATTAAATGAACATTCGGGAACACTTCCCTACTTCTCATCTCCTGTCATTCACGATAAACGCCTCAATCATCAGCTGATTAACCTCCATCGCACCCTTGAAAAATCTCCGTCTTCCATAGAAAGAGAGTCCTATTTTCTATGGGCAATGACACAGCTCATCCATCGATATGCCAGCAATGGTCCTCAGCTTCAATCTGTTGGCAAAGAAAATCAGGCCGTACAACAGGTACGTGACTATCTGACCTGTCACTACACCCGCAATATTTCCTTAAATGAACTTGCCAGCCTGGTAAATCTGAGCCCCTTTCGACTGCTGAGAGCATTTAAACAACAAGTAGGTTTACCACCCCACGCCTACCTAAATCATGTCCGAGTGCATCAAGCAAAACAGTTATTAGCGTTAGGCTATCCCATTGCCGCCGCTGCCCTGGCCACTGGCTTTGCCGATCAAAGCCATCTACATCGCCATTTCAAAAAAATGCTAGGGGTGACTCCAGGACAGTATGCGAGAGGCTGTCAGCCATAGGTTATGAGGATTTTAATTGGTAGACCAAGCCACTGGAATAAGCCCGCCAACGCCCGATGAAACATAATAAGCCTGGGGTTATCTGTCTGGAAAGGCGTTAATCATATGTTGAGTATAGGGTCGCACTAGATTTTTCTCATGGGGCTCCAGTCTGTTTAGGATTTCACGCATCAATAAAATATTGCCATCGACAGTCATGGTCCATGGAATGTTTAAGACTCCATAAACCATCACACAAATAGCTGATAGCTCTTGTTTAACAAATGTTAGATCTTTTGCCAGAAAAGACAGCCACAAATAAACTTGAAACATCTCAAAATCGCGTATACAAGAATGTTTTACGGCTGGACTGCTGAGATCACCTCTGCGACTGTTGTAGTTCTGAAATGTATTGCTCCATCGTGTGTATGTCGCAACAGCGATATCATGGGTCATGGGTAAAATCCGTTCGACAACAGCAAATATCGCAGAACGTGATGTGTAGGCTACGGCAGCTGCGCACATTTGTTGCCAAGGTAATGCAACCTGCTCCTCAAGAAACTGAAAGTAGCATTTAATAAACACTTGTTCTACAGGTTCTAACTGCTCTAGTAACAGAGCGTTGCTGAGACTAATCTGAGTTGTCGCAAACCCTGCCGACTGAAAACTTTGAGACAACCTATTGTGATCTTGCAGTTCTGATAAAAGCGGGGCGAGTGCGGCGGCTAGCCGGTTGATTTTTGGAATTCCCCAAGATTCTAAAGAAGGCTCTGTCAAAGCACGACCCTGCTTTCCCTGGGATAGTACAACTGGGGCTGACTCCTGATAAATCTCTATTAATTGCAGATAAATACGGCTAATAAGTTTAGCTAGGTTGGATATCTCTTTAAAGTTTGCGGCCTTATCATCCGAGTAAAGCGATCGAGTCCTAACGGCAGCAAGGTTACATTGTTGCTCAATAACTTTTTTATTTAATTTTTGAGCTGTTTGTTTTCGGCCTTGTTTTGAGACGGCTTCACGCAATTTACTGCGAACGGTAAACTCATTGTCACCTAACAGACCAGAGAGATTAGGGAAATAGCGATTAGCCCATATGGTGGTCAGACGCTCGACAGTGTCGACTTGGGGCAAATTAGGGCTTACTGGCATAAGAAATAATATACTTAAGTTGAATATTGAAAGGCACGTGTATAATTTGTTGTCTGACCAGGTATAGCTAGATACTGGCAGTTAAGTGAAGCCAACTATTTTTCTAAATAGGCATAATTATCTAAAACAAGTGAACTAGTGTAGATGTGCGATATCGGTTGAAACCACTGGCCTCTTTAAAGTGGAGGCAGTGAAACGAACGCTCAATATCTATTGAAATCATATGTCCGGAACAGCTAGCTAAAGCTGTTCCATTATCTATACATCAATAGTTACTCCATTCATGAAAGAAATCATGGAGCATTTTTCAGAAGTGAGAAAATATTTCAAGGTCTGAACACCAACAAAATTAAAACTAAGACTTTAGTCGTACATGACATCTAGTCAGCTAAAAATTGAGCACCCTACATAAACTATAAAATTTATTTCCGACAAATATTTAGTGGTGCTAATGTCTTATTGAAAAAAATACGATAGTTGTCATGAACCCTATGGAAGTGACAACTATTTTTGAGAATATAGCGAGCATTCTAATCAGAACTAGATCACTCAAAAAT
>CALBPH010000712.1 GCA_937899365.1 uncultured Leptolyngbya sp. | reverse complement strand
CCAAAGCAGCCTCAATGCGAATGCCATAGGCATCGGCGTAGTAGCCCAATGCATCATGGGTCGTTACAAGGACCCGCTGCGATTCGGGGACCGTGGCCACCTGTTGCTGAATCCAACTATCGAGTTGAGTGAGCTGAGCGATTAGGGCCTCTGCATTAGCCTGATAAATTTCGGCATTTTCAGGAGAAATCACGCTCAGCTCCTCTTGGATAACGCGAACTATTGCAATGCCATTTTCGGCATCGTGCCAGATATGGGGATCAGGTGACATACCCTCTTCGCCGTGGTCATGGTGACCGTGGCCATGGTGTCCATGGTCGCCATGAGCATCATGACCACGGTCACCATGACTGCCATGATCGTGAGCTTCGCCTAAAAGCGGTTCGGTAACGGCAACTTCGGAAACGGCAATTAGAGGGGGGTTCCCGTATGTCGACTCGGCCATTTGAATGATGTCTGGCTCGAACCCGTACCCCCCATAAAGAACCAAATGGGCAAATCCAATAGCCCGTCTGTCGGAAGGCGTTGCGCTGTAGATGTGGGGATCTTCACCCGCTTCTATAAGACAGGTTACATCCACGGTATCTTGAGCGATTTGCTCAGTGAGATCGCATAGGACGCTATAGCTCGCCACTACCCTAGGAGTGATTTGGCTGTGGGCAGACTGATGGCCCAGAAGCAGCGTGGAGGCTCCGCCAATGGCAGCAAGCGCAGTCAATAGGCGAAAAGAAAGTTTCATGGGCTATCGTTTTACAGATGGCTAGAGTAGGGTGAATATAGAATGATTATCATTATCATGTTGGTCCGCTAGTGTTAATCTAGCCCTTTAGCCTGTCAACACGACTTCAAAGACACAGCCCTATGACTACCTGGATTAAGGAGACTGATCAAGCTTTCTATCTGATGGAAGGCAATTTTTACCTTGAGAAAATTGTAAAAGAATCCCGTCCAGAGGGAATTGGTGAGTCAGGCGAAAAAGTTATTGAGCTGGCAATGCTCCAAAAGTGGTTGACGGATTCGGACTTTGAAAAGCCTGGAGCGATGGTCATTGCTGTCGGCGTTGGGGCCTCAGAACCAGACCCAATGCCGATAGCTCCCTCACCTGTCATAGAAATTATCGATCAGCCAACATCCGTGGAAGTAGGAGAAGTATTGGCTATCAAAGTAAAAACCTCTAAATCGCTGGTGGGTAAATCAGCTGACCTATATGTGGAGGTCAATGGCAAGTTTTATCTCCAGACTACGAATCCAGCGAATAAGCCGATAGTTAAAGCTGATGGGACATTCCGATTTGGCTTCCGATTCTCCAGTCCAGGCACCCGAAAGATCAAAATCACCTTAGAAGACATCAGTCACATATTTGAGATTGAGGTGAGGGCAGTCTTTAGCATCACAAATTTGCCATCTAAAGTAATTGCTGGCGAAGCCTTTATTATTTCAGGTATTGCTTCCTCTAATGACGTCGGGCGACCAGTTCAGCTTTTTATAAATAACAAACTTCAACCCTCAACAGCTAAGGTCCAGACTAATGGCTCCTGGCAATTTCGCTTTGGTTTATTTAGCATAGGCAAACGAGTCTTAAAAGTTTATCTTGGTGATCAATCGCTGGAACGCCCAATCCAGGTAGTTCTTCGTTCTCTATTCAAGGAGAATTTCAAGGTGCCTGAAGAGCAATTGCGGAGTTCAAACTACGTTTCTACCACGTCCTCTGTTTTAAAGGACATAACAGTAACAGGTGGCTTCATGGAGCCAGAAGGACATGGTTGGAAACCAACATCCTATGCAATTTTTTCTGACAATTTGTCCTCAATCAAGACGCTCGATCCTAGTAAGCGCAATTATGGAATTGACTATGTGGTAACCACATCTGGCGATCCCATCCACAATTGGTATCCTGGCAGGGTCACCAAGGTCGGTGCGGAGGGGAGTTATGGTAATCGGTGCCATGTCGACTTTTTTATATTTTTTGAACTCTCTGGCAAGTTCTACCGAATCAAAGGAGCTTATGCTCACGCCAAGAGCTTTTCTGTCCGAAAAGGAGATTACGTCAAGCAGGGGCAATACATTGGCGTGATGGGGGGTACTGGAGGGAACTATACCTATCCGCCTCATGTGGATTTTAGATTGTGGATCAACTATGGCAGCAGAGTCGTTGATTTAAGCCCGAACGTTGTAGAGAAACAATTACGACAGCAAGAGAATCGATAACCGTCGTACCTGCATGCCGCGGAGCGGCCTCCTAACAGGTCGATTAGCCCAGAAAGATCCATGAGGAACAGCTCAAAAATGAAATTCTCTTTTCAAAACTCACTCTGGCTTCTGAATTACTTTCTCTAGCTGACGCTGTTTTGCTTTAGGGTCAATGCTCAACAATCTCACATAATCACCAGGATGACTGGCTAAAAACTGTTCTACCTGGGTTAGCACCTGAGCCTCATGAGCGCTGGTAATCGTCGGGCCACTCTGCCAGGAACCTACTTTGAATCGTCGTACATCGGCAAATTCTAGGCCAATGTGGTGACCCTGGCGAAGCTGTTGCCGGATGATGTTTACGGTGTCTGTCTGTAACGGAGCTGTCTTGCTATTTTGGTGCGAGCCATTACTAGACCCGTTGACCGAATTCTGAAAAGAGGGGGCACAGGCGATACCGTCAGCACAACGGTACCCAGCCCGTAAGGCTTGATTGATTTCGACTACGTGGTGAGAGAAGCTGCGATCGCTATCGTTGGCATCCGGTAACCGATCGGCAGCCTGCTGTGTCGTAATCACCGCCCCCGACGGCACATACTTGCCCGCAGGAATCTCCACATCCTGGATCAGGGCGTGCATCATCACAATGCAGCCGTGGCCCACCTGGGCATTAAACACCGTTGAACGAAACCCAATAAAGCATTCATTGCCAACGTAGGCTGGACCGTGGATCAACGCCATATGGGTAATGCAGGTATCATGGCCAATCCACACCGAGTAGGCCTTTTGGTCATCCCCTAAGATCCGTCCCTGCTCTAACCCATGAATAACCACCCCATCCTGAATATTGGTATTGGCACCGATGTAAAAGGGAGCCCCTTCATCCGC
Organism: uncultured Leptolyngbya sp.; assembly: GCA_937899365.1. GTDB lineage: Bacteria > Cyanobacteriota > Cyanobacteriia > Phormidesmidales > Phormidesmidaceae > Leptothoe. Next base: position 188 of record CALBPH010000712.1, on the reverse strand, counting down.
CCGAATGGAGGTATTGGGGGAAACCATCACATTTTCCCCCAGCTGCACATCCCCAATTAGGCTGCACTGGGGATGGACATAGGCAGATGCAGCGATATTGGGCTTATCCAGATCGCTATCCCAGGGGGTCGGCGGGGCAGGTTGATGACGCAGCGGCATGATAGGGTCCTCGGTTTAAAGTTGAGTGG
>CALBPH010000711.1 GCA_937899365.1 uncultured Leptolyngbya sp. | reverse complement strand
CTGGTTTTACCGTGTTTGTGAGTCTTAGGATGGTCGCAATAGGGGCAATCCATTGATTTCGGGTAGATAGCATCCCTTACACGACGTTTCCCACACTTCTTTGGTTCACGACCCAAGTATCAATTGCTAAACACCTCATCCGTTAATACTCGCTAGCAAACTAGAATTCGCTAACCTTTCATAGGCATGTACCTGCCCACAAATACAAGGATTAATGGCAAAAACCAAAGGACGTGCCGGACATAATATTCGCTTACTAGCCTTTACCCGACGCTACAAGGCCATATATGCCTTCATCGGTGCAGGCATCATGATCTACCTGCCATTTGCACTGACCAAATTTATCAATGCCATTCTACAGCCCCTGGCTGCCTCAAATCCTGATGCAGTAACCTCATCACCAATCCCACCTATCGTTTATGTTGCTTTTGTAGTGTTTGCCATTTGCCTGATTGCCAATGGTATCTTCCTATGGAAACGCGCCAATCATGCCGACCAAGGTGCCAAAGGCGAAGAAGACACTGCCCATACACTGGATACCTTAACAGATAGCGGCTGGCGGATCGAATACGGTAAACGCCTAGGTAAAGGCGTTGGCGATATTGATATTATCTGCGTATCTCCTAACGACAAAACCTATGTGATCGACGTAAAATCTCACAAAGGAATTGTTTTCACAGATGGCAAAAAACTCTATCGCCGCATGGGAAAAACACAATACCCATTTGAAAAAGATTTTCTCTCTCAGGTCACCAAACAAGCATTGCAGATAAAGAAAAAAACAGATGCAAAATTTGTCACTCCGATAGTGACATTTTCTACTGCGAAGGTTTCAATTGCCTCTGGCAAAGTAAAACATGTCCACGTTGTAGAAAAAAATAAACTACCATCACTTCTGAGATCGTTAGGGTAGTTTCAGGTTAGAGGTGGAGCTTCAGAACTAGAATTTTGATTACAGACGAATCCTGGGTGGGTGTTGCTCAGTCAGAGGATAGTCACTAGACCGAGAGTCTCCAGCTGAGTGAGCGGAACCTAAATCACCACTATGCAACAATGTATAAAAACAAGGAATTATAAACAGGGTCAACACCGTCGCCAACGACAATCCCCAAAAAATCACCACCCCCAACGGCTGCAAAAACTCCGATCCCTCACCCAGCCCCAGCGCTAGTGGTAACATCCCCAACACCGTTGTCACAGTCGTCATCAAAATCGGCCTTAACCGCTGGGGAGCCGCCTTTAGCATCGCCTCCATGCGGCTACACTCTTCCGTCACATAAATCTGGTTTGCCAGCTCCACCAGAATAATCGCATTGTTCACCACAATGCCCACTAGCAGTACCGCCCCCACCACCACCGTCGCCCCAATCGCCGTCTCCGTTACATACAGCCCCAAGATCCCTCCAGCCAACGCCAGCGGCACCGTTAGCATAATCACCAACGGATCAATTAGCGAGCTATACTGCACCGCCATCACCGTAAACACCAAAAATACGGCAAGACCACCCAACAAACCCAACCCCTGCTGAATCGCCGCATTACTCTGTGCGCTAAAGCTAGGCAACCGCGTCACCCCCTCCGGCAGCGTCACCTGCGCCATGATTTGCTCTACCTCATCCAAGGCATCACCCAGGCTGGCCTCCTCTGCCAAACGCCCCTCGATGATAAACACCTGACGCTGATCAATTCGCTGGATCTCCCCGGGTGACTGACCATTCTCAATCCTTACCACATCTCCCAGCCGTACCTGACTACCTAACAAGGGCAGCTGAGCGAGCTGAGCCGGATTTTGTACCAAACTATCCGGTGTCTGTACCCGCACATCCACCAGCCGATCGCCCCGCTGTAGCTGTGTCGGTACTGCCCCCGACAGAATTGTTTCCACCGTCTGACCAATCTCTTCAGCCGAGATACCGACATCCGCTGCGCGTTCCCAATCAGGCCGAATCTGAATTTCTGGCTGGGGTGGATCCGCGTCGGGTAGATAGCTAGCCAGGGTTGCCTGTTCTGCAAGGGCATCTAGCACCTGCTCCCCAGCTTGATCTAGCCGTGCTAAATCACTACTCTGCAAAACAATATCCACATCGCTCCGCACCGGAGAGTTACTTAAAATTAAACCCCGTACTGAGCCGGGGGAGACTCGCATCCGGGTTTTGACTAAATTCAACTCCCTCAGCGATTGGTTCATTCGCTCAGTAAAGGCATCTACATCGGTGCCAGGCTTGAGGGTAAGCGTGCTGGACCCGCGCAGGGCATTGTCGATACTGATGTTGCCAAAGAGAAATCCACCTGAGGTGCTAAACACATAGTCAGTTTCTGGCTGAGCTATCAGCAGCTGGTCTACCGCAGTCATCACCTGGCGGTTTTCATCTAAGGTAGTGCCAGGGGGCAGGCTAACCCACACCCTGGCTTGGCCATTGCTGATACTGGGCAAAATCTCCTGGGGAATATGTTGAAACATGGCCCAGCTACCCCCACCAAACATGAGTATGGCGGCAGCAATCACCACCACTCGTCGCTGCAATACCCAGCCCAGGGTTCTGCCATAGTTCAGGGTGAGTGCTTGTAGCCTCCGACCAAACCACCGAATTGGCCAAAATTTTCCGATGCCGCTAGATGTTTTGACGATTAGTAATCGTGCGGCCAATGTGGGGACCACCGTCAGCGCCACCACCAGCGAGGCAGCCACTGCTAGGCTAATGGTCACCACCAGCTCACTAAACAACAGCGAAATAAAGCCACCCATTAACAAAAACGGTAGGACGGCCACCAGGTTTGTTGTGGTTGATGCCACCAGTGCCGACTCCAGTTCCTGACTGCTAGCTTCCGCCTGCCGAATCACTGGTCGTGAACTACCAGAGACACCTTCTGTAATATTTTCCAGCATCACAATGGCGTTATCTACCACAATGCCTACGCCGAGAGCCAATCCCCCCAGACTAAACACATTTAGCGACAGACCAAAAATGCCCGACAGTAACAACGTGACCAGGCTAGCCAGGGGAATGGCTAAAACAATAATGAATGTCTGTCGTAGGGAGCCCAGAAACAGCAGCACAGCTACAGCCGCCAGCCCAGTCCCCGTCAGACCCGCCGTGGCTACGTTACGAATTGAATTTTGAATAAACACCGATTCATCCAGGGTGACATTGAGCACCAGCTCCTCAGGGACAATGCCTGATGCTTTCATCTGCTCTAGACGCTGTTTGACGCCATCCACCACGGCGATGGTGTTAGCCGTTGGCTGCTTTTGCACGCTCACCTTTACAGCAGGCTGACCATTGAGGCTGACAAAAATGCGCTGTTCTTCAGTGCCATCTAGCACATCGGCGAAGTCTCGCAGGTATACCTGTTGATCGCCCACGTCAATAATAAGATTACGAACCTCCTCAGCTGATTGAAACTGGCCATTGACCCGTGTTAGGGGCTCGCTGTTTATACCTTTTATACGCCCCCCAGCGGTGTCTTGATTGCGCTCTTCTAGGACGTCTAGCACATCGGTAATCCCTAACCCCAGTGCCTGCATCCGCGTCGGGTCTAAATTTACTTGGATCTCTTCCTGTACACCCCCTGACACATCTACACTCGCCACCCCTTTGACAGTATTAAGCTCGCGCGCCAGTTCTTCATCGGCAAACACCCGCAGCTCCATCCCCTGCAACGATTCTGAGGTCAGGGCCATCTCGTACACTGGCAGCTGAGACGGATCAAACTTAAACAGTCGTGGCTGTTCAATGCTGTCGGGCAATCGGGTACGAGCACGGGTTAGCGTGGCTGTGGCATCATTAAGGGCCTGATCAATATCGCCCCCCGGTTCAAAATACAGGTCAACACTAACTCGCCCCTCCCGTGTTTTAGACACAACTTGGACGACACCTTCTGTGGCTGCAAGTGTTTGCTCCAAAGGGCGTGTAACTTCATCAACGGCCACCTCCGGAGATACGCCTGGTGCATCGGCCCGCACACCGATGCGTGGGTAGGTAATGGAGGGTAATAGATCTACCGGCAGTTGCAAGGTGAAGAAAAGACCTAAGACAATGACTGCCACGGAGAGCATCAGGGTGGCAATGTGGCGACGAATGGCCAGGGTGCTGACACTAATTCTCACTCTCCACCCCCCTCAGACAAAATGCTTAATCGCACGGCTTGTCGCGCTTGCAGTGGTTGATCACTCTCCTCAACAAAGGTTTCATTCGCGTCTAGTCCGGAGAGAATCTCTACCTGTCCTTGATGTTTTTGGCCCACGCTGACAGAACGGGATACGACAGTAGGCTCCTCGTTTTTCTGTTCAATAACAAAAATAGTATTGTCCTTTGTCCCAGTCTCTAAGGCGCTAGCCGGAATAACAATGTGCTCATCCCCTGGTGGTTTAAATTGGACCCTTGCTAAAAGACCGCTACCGATACGACTAGCTGGGTTGGTCATGGTTACTTCCACGGTGACTAACCTCGATGTGGCATCGGCCACGGGAGAAATGCGAGTGATGCGTCCTGAGATGGTGTCTAGGTCGGGGAAGGCATCGAGCCGAATCTGGGTGGGTTGTCCGATGGTTAGCTGTCCCAGGTCTAGTTCAGACACTTGAACAGTAACTTTGAGGGTATCTAGAGCGCCGAGTTCGAGCAGAGTGGCTCCGACTTGGACATAGTCACCGGGGTCAACTAGGCGAGTGAGGACAGTGGCTGCGAGCTGTGATTTTAGGTTTACCCAGGCGAGTTGTTCCTGGGCCTCGTCTACGAGGGCTGCTTGGGCACTGACTCGACTAGCAGCAGCGGCAATGACTTGTTGTTGTGCTTTTATTTGGGCTTGGGTTGATTTGACGGCCTGGTTTGCATTGATCAGGGCTAGCTCTGCGGCTTCGGCGGCCTGCTGAGAAATTGCGCCCTGGTCGGCTAGGGTACGTAGGCGGTCGGCGTCGATTTTGGCTTGGTCTCGGGTGGCTTTGGCCTGGGCAGCGGCGGCGTGAGCATCTGCGATCGCAACCTGATCTTCAGCCGTTTCCGCCTGCCGCACCGATAGTTCCGCCTGGGCTTCATTGACCCGCGCCGTGAGTAAACCACTCTCTATTTGAGCCAGCACTTGCCCATTGATAAGGAGATCACCGAGATCTACACTGAGGGAAACAACTTCCCCGGCTGTCTGCGCACGGAGGGCCACCTGTTGCTGTGGTCGAGTCGTGCCAGTGTACTCTAGGGCTTCTGTCACAGTGCCGAGCTGGGCACGGGCGGTTTCTACGGCCACGGGTTGGTCTGGGTCTCGCTCTGGACGACTCACCTGGGCTTCGCTAGGGACAAAAAATCCACAGCCAGGTAGCACAAGAGCTAGTCCGCACAATGCTGTCCATTGAATACTGAGTCGAAGTCCTGTACTCCAAATAGTCATCGCTACTCCGGTATAAGCTCTTCGTTTTCAGGCCCCATCTGAGGAAACTGCATGACTGGATTTCATATCCCGAGACGCAGCCCAAACTGTCAAACATGGTTTGCAGAATACATCAGTATTTTAACTTTTGTTAATAAAATCAGGGAAATGAATTGTCAATGTCATGACATTGAAAACGATTAAGTAGCCCGCTTGGGTCCTACTCAACCTGATGTTCTATCCATTAGTCTGTTCCCAGACCTATGTCGATCCGTTTACTGGCGAAGCTCACAGCCGTTTCAGCGAGCCAATTGGGCGGTCGCCCATAGCACCTAAGTCTCTCTTATTTTTTCTCGGTAGCGGCGTATTGATTAGACTTATCTAATTGTTACTAATATTTTTCTCTCAAGAGTTCTTTTCAACCTTCACAGAAGCCGACAAAATTTTTCATGAAACCATTGAGCACAAAAAACGAGAGCTGCCCTACATGACAAAAAAGAGTCTCTTTCTATTAGCTAAAAATAATATTCATTTCAACAGGAAGATTGTGGCTAAAACAGATTACCTCATCTGTTGGGCAGTTTTTTTCTGCCAGCAGGTGTCGCTTTAATAAGCGCCAAGTCATATCTGAGACCAGTTTGGGTAGTGATAACAGAACAGACTGCTCGGGATCTTGCATCAGCTTTACTAGCATCTGAATTGCAACCGTTCTTAGACCATCATCAGTCTCACGATCAAGAACATGACTTAACCCAATAATCAGGGCAAAGGGGGCCATTTGTTGTAAGCTATTCTGCGCTAACAGCTGCAAGCTCCTATGGGACCGCATTCGCCATAGGATTTTAACCATGGGGGCGACGGCTGCACTGCCAAACTTCGTTAGTTGTTGTGCAAGCTGCTCACGGGTATCTTGCGATTGGGTTGTTATAAACAGATGAATAGTTAAGCCAAGAAATTGATCAAAGCTATAAGATTCAAGACTTTCGCTCATACCTTCAGACTCAGCCAGAGCACAGATCGTCAGTAGATCATGACTTTGAATAGAGGGCTGGCTGTGTAGATCGATTAAGTGAGTGTCAAACAGAGTAGGCATAAGAGAAAAGGGCTAGCTATGGACTAGAAAAAGTAATTAAAAATCGTGGTGGAACCTCTGACACCTATCAGAGGTAAATTACAGAAATATGCTGCTATGCGTTACGCTGATTCGAACCCAGATAGAGAGCGGATGCAAGGGCTGAAAAGCCTGCTTACATCCGGTAACACTCAAGGCTAAAAATTTGAAATGTAGTGGCGAAACTTAAGAGATGTCTCGATTGATAAACCCGAGAAACTGAGTAGCGATCTATACGTTTCAGTGACTGATTTAGTTTTACACCCTGTTAAAGGGTATTGCAAGCTACACAATCAAAAAATCTGGCGATGAGGTAGTGATTTCATGACATCCATCAGCCCGGAGGTCCCCTATCTACCACATGGGCTCAAACATACGCCTAACCACCAACATGCCCCAAAACATCGGGGATTTCTTACTGACCCACTTTCTTGCCGTTGCTGATTTGGAGGATGAACCGATCGGTTAGACATGCTATTTGACAGGATCTTGCAGATAAAATCATCCCGAGAATCAGCAACGCCACTTTCTTAGATGTATGAACGCTCAGTCTACGCTTTCATTGTCTGGGTCAGCGTTTTTATCCTCATCAATCCCATGTGGGTAACTCGTCTTTTCTTCAGCATTTTTTTGGGTAGCAGCGTCATCCGATTCATCATCTGAGTCGCCATCGTCAATGCCATAGAGTTGGGCTAAGCGATCTTGCATGTCTTGTAACCAACTAGTGGTTTCACTACGAATGGTGCCTTCGCAGCTATCTACCAGACGTTGAAATTTCTTTTGATCGGGTCTTTTGGTGTCGGGATCATGGCGTTCTGCGGCTGACAAGGAATACCACCAGGCACGAATGTCGTAGAGGGTATCGGCGGCCTGGTTATATCCCACCAAACTGGCTTCAATCCGCTTAACCTCTAGATAATTAGTGAATGCCCCAACCAGCGCAGTCGTAACCGCAACCCAACTTCTAGAGGTTTCAAACGCAGCTAGAAGTGTTCCGACTCCACCAAATATATAGACACTAGTTTGAAAGATCTGGAGCTGCTGGGCCAATGTCTTCGATTGCTTGCGATACCACTCAAACTGAGTAACCAGGCGAAACTGCAGGTAATGCTCAGGATTTGTCAGATCAGAACACCTATTTTCTTCTTCTTCAGTTTGAGGGCTAGAATTCTCTTCTTTGAACCTAAATAGAAAATCCCAAACTATACCCATAAGTTTAGTGCCCCCTTTGATGAGGATACTGACCATGAGAATCACGATCCCCATGCGTAGTTTGGGGCGCTTGTCCTTGCCATTGGGAGTCACTTCGTGCTCGTAGGGAGACAGCGCCCCTTGGTGAACAGGACTGCCTTTGATGCCATCACTAATATATTGAATGCGCTTTGACAGTAGCGCATCACGATCTTTTTTCTCGTAGGGTTTTACGCAGGTGCGATAATAGTAAATTTCTGTTTTTAAGGATTCGGCTCTACCCCGTAATAGCACCCAATTTTGTCCTCGATCAAATCGCACAGAAAAGGCTAGCAGTGCCGTAATCGTAATGGGCAAGACCAAAAGGGTATTCCCAATTACGTCATGCCAAGGTTCATTAAGCTTATGACCTTCCACCACAGCCAAAATCACCACAACAACGCTTAAGGAAGCAAGCAGACTTCTCAGCCAGAGAAAGCGACGTTGGTGGCGAGAGGCATTTTTACTGTAGGCTTGCTGGCGCTGCCACGCTGCTTCAAGGAGATTAGTATTGGGAGACGTGATTGGTGTTGACATAGAAAACAAAAATTGGGATCGCATGGCATATAACCCATGCGTGGGTAGATGCAGAACCTGTGGTTATTACATCAATAGGACTTGATACTTTTACGCAAACCGATGGAATAAACCAATAGCGTTAGGTTTTTACAAAAATCATGATCTCACCCTAATTTTACCGAGCAAATCAGGGGTTTAAGCACGTTTCCTCATTCATAGGCAAGATCATCACTCCGCCAATCATCGTGACCGGCAGATCGACGATTGTGTCTAACTCGCCTGCATTTTAATCAGCCTCGGCGGTCTCTTCTTCAATGTATTCTTTGCCAATTCGCTGATACTCACTGAGAGTAAACGAATCTACCTGCATAACACCTAGCTGTGCCCGTTCAGCAACTGTTGCCAAGTCGGATTCTGCCCCCGTAATCAGCCCAGCGCGTAAGGCAGCTTCTACCTGCCCCACTGGTGGTGTCATCTTCAGCTGTCCGTTGCGTAAAGCCACTTTGATCTTTTTCAACACTGGCATAGCGACAATGGACAGCTGGTATGCTCGCTCCAATCGCCCCAGGGGCTGCTCTGCATCGGTGGGCACATGCAAGCCCTGGGTAAGGTGCTGACGACCATCGGGAGACTGAAGTAACTGAACCACGGCATGGTCTTGGGCATCCGTCGGCTTCGTGCCAATAGGGTTTAACCGGAACCAGGGTAAGGTGGTCGCCCGCATTAGACCACCCAGTAGAGGAATCTCTAGATTGGCCAATAGTCCTTCCAATGCTAGTTGGACCTGGCTAAAACTGTGGTGCATAGCCCAGTGGAGCAGCGGTAAATCGTCTTGGCGACGTCCCTCTGCCTCAAATCGATGCAGGGTGGCCGTCGCGAGATCCATCCAAGAGAGCATATCAGCAAAGCGTCCGGTGATTTTTTCATGGCGCTTGAGACTATCGCCATAGGCGAGCATAGTTAGGTCTGATAGGGCTGCAAAGGTGGCCGAGGTCCAGGCTAGCTTCTGACAATAGCGACCTGTTTCTCCTGGAACAGGAGAGTCTATAACATAGCCTCGGGTCCAGCCCAGGACATTAGCACGGATAAGATTGTGTACGATTAATCCCACATGTCGCCAAAAGGCATAATCAAACGCTGCAATATTGTTGTCTTCTAATGCTGATATTTCGTCCACAAGATAGCCATTGCGGCACATCGCACCCTGGCCATAGATAATCGAGCTACGGGTAAGACTGTTAGCCCTTTCTACTGAAATGGGAGTAGCCGTGTAAACGTTAGCGAGGAGATTTCGAGGACCACGACAGAGACCAACACCTCCAAGAATGTCCATGCCATCATTGATAATATGGCGAGACAGCTCAGCAAATTGATACGTGGCAAGGGCCGAGGCTACGGCGGGCTGCTCAGCTTGGTCAACGGCATCACAGGTATATAGACGGGCTGCATCCATCAGGTAGGTGAGGCCACCAATCCGGGCTAGGGAGGCTTCCATTTCTGCAAAGTCACCCATGCCTTGTTCTCGCACAACGCTATAGCCTCTGGCGACCCGTGAGACCAGTTTGGCTACCCCCGTACTGGTGGCAGAGATGCTAATCGCTTCGCTGGTGGCAAGATTTTGCATAAGGCTCCGTCCCTGCCCTGCCCGCTTAACACCGCCGATAATTTGGTTGGCGGGTAAAACAACGTTGCGACCAGAAATTGGGGAGCTATGGACGGGAACACCCATGGGATCGTGACGACGCCCCAGTTGAACACCGGCTGTATCAGCTGGAACTAGCACCCAGGTGAGGCCAGCATCTGTGCCCTTGCCGAGAAGATTGTCAGGGTCTTGAAGGCGAACGGTAAGACCGATGAGGGTTGCGATCGCACCCAGAGTTACAGATGGCTGCTGCCAGTTTAACCGCAGAGCCAGCTCGCCATCCTTAGCCCTAAACACCGTGCCGCTAGCAGCATCAGCCCCAGCGGTGGATGCCGTCAGGGCAAAACAGGGGATCGTTTCCCCTGCGGCCAACGTGGGCAAATAGCGCTGTTTTTGCTCAGCGGTCCCATAGCGCAGCAGTAGCCTAGTCAGACTAAGGGAGTTAGCCATGACGGCCGTATAGGCAAAGGAGCGTGACGCCAGCTTAGTCACCACCGCACTATAGGTCGTATTTGAAAATCCTAGACCACCGTACTCCGACGGGATCATCATGCCAAAGAATCGCTCTTGCCCTAGGTAGGCCCACACATCAGGAGGTAAATCTTGGCGCTGATAAATCTCCCAGTCCGTGACCATGCGACACACCTGCTCCACCGGTCCATCAACAAAGGCCTGTTCATCGGGGCTCAGAAGGGTGGAATAGGGCTCCGTTAACATGCGCTTAACGTTGGGTTTACCAGACAACAACTCTCCGTCGCCCCAGACAGGCCCCGCTGCGATGCCCGATCGCTCGATGTCTGAGCTTGCTGGCAACAGGCTAAAGGCTCGAATGGCTGTGAAAAGGGGGGCCGTAATAAACACCTGTCGAATAAACGGAATGTTGAAAACCACCGCAACCAAACAAAACACGCCCCAAAGCCATGAGGGAACCTGAAGCATGGCCAAGGCTAAGGCCCCATAGGCAAACCAAGCCACCATCGTGACATTGACATAAGCCAATGCCACGAACAAACCAACAATTAAGCCAACAATTAAAAAAGCCATAATATCTACCCCCTGGGTCGCAGACTGGGGTATGTAACGTGAAAACCTCCTGGTGATGAACATCCTTAGTATTAAGGAGTATTAAGGAGAATCTTTAATCTTATTAAAGACAAATGGGCTGAAATAGCCGTCCTGTGCCCTTTTAACCCTAGTCTTGTTTTGTCACTGCCATAAATCAGAGCAACAAATTTTCAAACACTCCCACAGCTCCCATGGCATCTCTCCCCCATGTAGCGATCGCGCCGCATCTGTTACGGCATGGCAGATACGATGCCGATTGCCCTAGCAAGACACTAAAAACCATAGTCATGTCATGGTTTCTTTACATATATCCGTATTTATAACTAGATTATGGGTAGCTATAAATAACGGCGCTTGGGGCTGATTAACGATAAAAACGGCTGAAATCCTATCTAAGCTTTGTTTGTGAACCGTCCATAGGTAGAAACATCTTTAATGTTGGTATGGCTTGTTACACACTATCCCAGTAACTTCACGGTAAAACCATGTTGTCTGCGGCTTGCTTCATGAAAGTGAACTTAATAAACTGCAAACAGGTGTGTTGTATCCCGATGTTACGTAATGAGCGTTTTTCTTAAGAGTTCAGTAGAGACTTCAACTAGTGAGGATGACTGCAAACAGCTAATCACTTTGGGAGGTCATTTAAAAACTATCCGCACTCGGCAAGGGTTGTCGCTAAAGCAGGTGGCTCAGCGAACTCATATTCAGCCCAATCAGCTCCGCGCCATAGAAACTGGCAATTGGGCTAAGCTGCCGGAAGCCGTTTATGTAAAGGGATTTGTCAAGCGATATGCCCAAGCACTGGGTTTAGATGGCGCCGCTATTGCCGACACCGTCTGTGTTGAACCAGCGGCATTTAACCCTCAGTGGGTCAATCGGTCTGATTTTTCTGCCCGTGAGCTAGGGGCCGGACCATCGTTGGTCAATTGGTGGGCTAAGCTGACTCCTTTGGTGTAGCCTGGGCAGCTACAGGTGCGATCGCATCTCCAGCTGCATCCCCGGCATCCTGCTCATCCGCATCCCCCAGCTCAGCTGGTGCATCAGATTTAGCTTCAATATGGGCTTCATAAATAGCTAAATCAAACCAGAAGGTGGTGCCAATACCCACATCGCTCACAAGGCACATCTTGCTGTGGTGTTTATCGATGATGTTTTTTACAATCGATAGCCCTAAACCCGTACCTTCCAGGGTGTGAACTCGGTTTTCTACCCGATAGAAGCGATCAAAGATCGCGTCTTGATCCTCTGGCGCAATGCCAATTCCCGTATCGGCAATTTCAATCCGAACGTTCCCCGCAAAGTCTGGGTGATCCACCGTCGACGGCGCCCGATAGGCTCGAATAGCAACACAGCCCCCCGCCGTTGAAAACTTAAGACCGTTGCCCACTAAATTGCCAAACACCTGGAGTAGCAGGTCGTAGTTACCGAGTACCGGTGGCAGCCCCTCTTCAATGTCTTGAATTAACTCAATGCCCTTGTCTTTTGCATTGAGCTGATAGGTACGAAGAATTTGCTCAATCGGCTGATGAATATCCAATGCAGAGAACTGATAGCGTCGGTTAGACTCCAACCGAGAAAGGTCTAACACGTCGTTTACCAGACGGGTCAGCCGATCCGTTTCATTATTAGCGGTTTCTAAAAACTCCTGGCGCTCTCGCTCTGAGAGATCGTCACCATATTCATAGAGGGTTTCGATAAAGGATTTGATATTAAACAGCGGTGTCCGCAATTCGTGGGAAATATTGCTAATAAACTGACTTTTCGCAGCGTTTAACGCCACTTCTCGAGTAATGTCCTGCACCGTTAGGGCAATACCTTTGACCGTTTCCCCAGACTGATCGAGGACTGAGTTGAGCAAGACACGAATGGTGCGGCTGGTGGGCTCCATTAGGGCAATGCGAAACTCTTGACTATCAGAGGAATCGCCTTTCGCTGCCTGGTAAAGCGGTCGGGTCATTTGCACCCTCACCTCGGTGGGCAGATGCTGGAGGACGTTGCCATCGGGTGGCAGCTGAGAATCCCAACCAAAAATTCGACTGGCGGCATTGTTGGCCAATACCACTTCCAGGTTGGCATCAATCAAGATTGCGCCATCGGCAATGGTGGACACCAGACGTTCTAGTTTCGCTTTCTCAGCCGTTAGCTCTTCAATATTTTGTTCTTCGTAGCGCTCCAGGCGCTCTGCCATGTAGTTAAAGCTTTGGATCAGTTCTCCAAGCTCATCGCCACCGCGGGAGACATCAATCCGCTGTTTAAAGTTACCAGCGGCAATGTTTTTTACCCCAGTCAACAGGTCTTTAATGGGTTGCGTAATGGTGAGGGCATTAAACACAGCCCCTAAAATCACCATCACCCAAATACACACAAACACAGCAATGGTGACATCGCGGGTGAGGTGAGAGGAGGCAACCACCGTAGGGTTGGGGTTGATCCCTAGGGCTAAAACACCAAGATAGTTACCCTTAGCGTTGAGGGGCACAAACACATCGGTCACTTCACCAGCCGGTGTCAGATGCTGGCGCACCATCGGTAAGTCGACACTTTTGACATAATTATCCGGCAGCTGCATGCGGCGGCTGAGGGTAAGAGAGCTTTGGACTGCCGATTCAGAATAGGGGATGCCAAAGAATATGTAGCCCTCTTGATTGGCATAGAGCATGTAGCGAATGCTCGACGTACTCTCCATAAACCGCCGGGAAAACAGAGCCAGCTCATCAAGCTGCTGTGACTCTACCAGGGGAGCCGTATTAGCGGCTAACAGAAGACCTAAGTCGCGGCCAAAGCGGGTGTCATTTAAGCGGGCATCGAGCTGAATCGTATTGACGGCCCAAAAGGTCAGGCTGCTCATAATCAGAGATACCACTAACGTGGCCGCAGCCATCAATCGAGTCTGGAGGGTAAAGTCTTTCCACCAGTCAGCAATTAGGGTCCGAATTTTTTGAAACAGCTCAACCATTCAACCTACATAAACCGCTCAACGCTATTGTGACATGAATCCCAAAATGGGGACTGGAGTGGGAAAGGTGGTCAGACCCTTAAGGGCCAGGGAGTTGTGGGTTTTGAGCCCTTAGTTTTGAGTTACAGACGCACAGGGGGTCCTCGAGGTTAATGATGTCCGTAGGTCTACGGCTTGGTCGTTAGCGCCGCTAAAACCGGTCAGACCCGTTTTAGCCAGTCAAAATTGCGACCTCACCCGGTGGCCAATGTCCTGACGGTAGTAAGCGTGCTCAAACTGCAGGTTATTGACGGCGCGGTAGGCATTTGCGATCGCATCTCCAAACCCATCCCCCAGAGCAGTTACCCCCAATATTCGACCGCCACTAGCTTTCACCACCCCACGCTCAAGCTGAGTGCCCGCATGGAAAACCATGGCCCCGGTGTCAGTGGCAGCATCGATACCGCTAATGGCCATGCCCTTAGGGTATTTGCCAGGGTAGCCCTCGGCCGCCATCACCACACAGGCGGCATAGCCTGACTTCCACTCAAAGGGAGGCAGACTTTCTAAACGCTGTTCACAGCATGCCAGCATAATTTTATCCAGGGGTGTCTCTAATAAGGGCAGCACCACCTGGGTTTCTGGGTCACCAAAGCGACAGTTAAATTCAATCACCTTGGGCTCTCCCTCAGGGGTGATCATCAGCCCGGCATAGACCACGCCCCGATAATCGATCCCCCGATTCTTTAACCCCTGTAACGCCGGCTCTAAAACGTCAGTTTGAATCCGATCCAGAAGGTCGGTCGGCACCACGGGGGTGGGTGCATAGGCCCCCATGCCACCGGTGTTTGGGCCAGTGTCGCCTTCGCCCACCTGTTTGTGATCCTGGGCCGGCATCAGCGGCCGAATAGTTAGGCCATCGGTCACCGCCATGATCGACGCTTCTTGACCCGTTAAAAATTCTTCGATGACGACCCGTTTACCCGCGGCCCCAAACTGACCATCAAAGATGGCTGCGATCGCATCCTTAGCCTCCTCGACGGACATGGCCACCGTTACTCCTTTACCCGCCGCCAGCCCATCCGCCTTAATCACAATGGGCGCGCCCTGCTCGTCCACATAGGCCGTCGCCGCCTCAGCCTGATCAAAGACGGCACTCGCCGCCGTCGGAATCCCGGCCTCCTGCATCAGGGCCTTGGCCCAGGCTTTACTGGCCTCTAGCTGGGCGCCCTCCTGACTAGGGCCAAACACCGTAATCCCCTCAGCCCTTAACCCATCAGCCACCCCGTCTGCTAAGGGCTGCTCTGGGCCAACGGCCACCAGACCAATATTCTGCACCAATGAAAACCGAGCAATGCCTTCCACATCGTCCACGGACATAGCCAAGTTACTACATCCCGGCAGTGTAGCCGTGCCGCCATTTCCTGGGATGCACACCACCGCAGTCACATTGGGTGACTGTAATAATGTCCATGCCATAGCGTGCTCGCGCCCGCCACTACCAATAACAATGGCCTTCACAGCGTTTAAATCCTGACAAAATAAGCGGGCTTCATTCTCCCATGCCGTGGGTGAATTGGGAAAAGGTTGTAACGATCTACAGAGTCTCGATCATAGCGGCGTGTGGGTCAGGCTGAGGCATAGACCCGATAGGCGTTACCCAGGTCGCCCAATCGGCCAACGACCCTGGGCATTAATCTGACGATTCCTTCGTTTCACCACTGCCAGCATCAGGTTTATCGCTACTGCTAGGGTCAGGTTCGTCGCTATCACTCTCCAATAGCTCAGCGGCTGTGATCCCTTCTGTGCTGTTACCAAAGCGCCAGAGCACAGCGGCCGCTTCAGCGCGGGTTACCCCCTTGTCGGCCTGGAATAGGGTGGTGTATCCCAATGCGCGCCGAATGTTAGCAAACTCTCCGTTGCTATGATCGGCCAGGACCGCCTTGAGGGCAGCGGGTTCAATTTTACCCGCATCTTGAAACCCCCAGGCTTCCGTTACCGCGGCTGCCGTCGCTTCTGGCAACACGGTCCGGGTATCTAGGGGCACTTTCCACAGAATTAAATCTTTGCGGGTTAGGGGCGCGTCGGGTCGAAACTTGATGACCGTCGAGCTGCCGTTAAGTGGGCTGGGAATAATACCCGCCTCGGCCAGACCTTGAATGGCTGAAAATTCAATATTGGTCGTGCCCACATCCTGAAAAGGAGGCTGGCTGCTTTCCACCGCCGGTCGAATTTTTTTAGCGCGCTGATCTGCATAGAAGCGATTATTCACCTCCATTAACCAGCGGGCATATTCACGACGGGTGATGATTTGGTTGGGCAAAAACTCGTTGGGGTTGCGTTCAATATTGTCATCGGCCTTGACATCAATCAGCATGAGCAGGTCTAAGGTGACCAAATCCTCGATAGGCTGCTGCAGTTCTTCGGGCGCTTCGCCAATATCGGTGTAACTAGGTTGGGTAAACGTAGGAATCGCTGCGCTCTCTGCCTGGTCAGGGGAGTCTGTCTCGTCCTCGCTGGGCTCGGGCTCGGGCGCTTCTGCAACCGGATCAGGGTCAGACACCCCGTCAGGTGTGCTAGCTGTATCGTTATCAGCGGTTTCTTCCTCAACCAGCTGCGGGTCG
>CALBPH010000710.1 GCA_937899365.1 uncultured Leptolyngbya sp. | reverse complement strand
TTGGTTTGGCACCAGCCGTCAGGGCTACGACGTATTCTCTCGGACGCTGTTTGGGGCCAGGGCTGCCTGGCAGGTGGTACTGCTCGCAACAGCCATGAGTGTGGTAGTTGGGGTGCCACTGGGCATGGTGAGCGGCTACCTGGGTGGAAAACTGGACCGGGGTCTGCTGTTTTTTATGGATACGATCTATACCTTGCCGGTGCTTCTGCTGGCGGTGACCCTGGCCTTTATTCTTGGCAAGGGGGTGGTGAATGCGGCTGCGGCCTTGAGCATTGCCTATGTGCCCCAGTATTACCGGGTGGTGCGTAACCACACCGTGAGCCTAAAGACAGAGCTGTTTGTGGAAGCGGCCCAGGCCATGGGGGCGTCCACCTGGGCAGTGCTGTCGCGCTATCTATTTTTGAACGTGGTGCAGAGTGTGCCCTTTTTATTTACCCTGAATACGGCGGATGCGGTGCTGATATTGGTGGGCTTGGGCTTTTTGGGGCTGGGACTTCCCGATGAGGTGCCGGAGTGGGGCAGTGCGTTGCGACAGGCCCTGGACGCGCTACCGACGGGAATTTGGTGGACGGCCCTGTTTCCTGGGTTAGCGATTACTGGCATGGTGACCGGGCTATCTCTAATCGGAGAAGGCTTAAATGATCTGGTGAATCCGCTGGTACGCAAAGAAAATTGAACCGTCATCGCTGAATGACCACAGTCGAACCGGGTTGTGGGAGATATGACGGGCCTTAATCAATCTGACAGAACCATTGGGTGATGCCGATCACTTCAAAGACTCAGCATGACTTAAGTCACTCTTATCCCTTATTCAGGGCCGTTTCAGAGACCCATTAGCTACCATTGCGATAGTTAGAGCAATCAATTGTTCATGTCCCTTTGGGAGCTATCACCATGAAAAAAGCACTTACTGCATTAGTTGTCGCAGGATTGACGACCGGTACCTTGGGTTCAGTCCTCGCCACCCCCAGTTCAGCTGATCTGTTAGAAAGTATCGGTATTGGTGCTGGTACCGGTATCGTTACGGGTACCGTTGTCGGTGACAATGCTGGCGTTGATGACATCGTTAATGGCGCTGCTGCCGGTGCGGCTGTTGAGGCTGTGCGCGGTAACAATGACTCCAGCCTGGCCCAAGATGCCGCTGTCGGCGCTGCAGCTAGCGGTGTCGTTGGCGTGATCACCAACGATGATTCCTTTATAGAGAATGCTATCCAGGGCGGTGCTGCCGGGGCTCTGATTAATATTCTGGGTGACTAAACCCGTCGAGACCCATAGCAAGTTTGAGCATTAAAAAGCCCCGTCTCTGAGCGCATCTGATGGCATAAGAGACGGGGCTTTTTTTGGGGTTTCCTTAGGACGATTCGAGGCGTTTGCGCCATTCTTCGTCAATTTTGTCGCGGTTAGTGATGTCTTGATCGATCAGGTCGGTTTCAGTGGTGTAGGCCAGGTTGTCTTTGCCCACGATGGTTTCGGTGGCGAACTGTTTAGCGTAGTCCAGCTTGCGCGCGACTGTTTTGCCCACCAGTCGCTGTCGCTGGCTGTTGCGGGTTTCGATTTTTTGGTTTTGTTGCTTCATCCAAAAATAGCGAACGGCGGGAATGCCAAGAAAGGCAAGGCCATAGGCTAGAAACAGGTCGCAGAGGGAATAGATTAGACCGATAAAGCCTGTGGTCCAACCAGCGGCGATATAGCTGAGGTATATGGACCCGGCCACTAGCAAGGTGCCAAGGCCAATGGCAATGGTGACTTGGTCAGAGCTGGCACTGGTAAAGCGGCGTTTGGTTTCTTTTAGAAAGGCAGGAACCGACTGGTTTTTTTGATTTTTTGCGGTGACCTGTAGCTCGGGGAAGTAATAGACCAAATCGCCCTGGGGGCTCACCTTGGGACGACCATCAAACCGGCTAAGGGCGGGGATGACGTAGTCTTCAAGGTCGTCGTTGAGGTTGGCATTATCTAGATATGGGGCCAATTGTTCGGCGGAGACGGCACCGCGATTGTTGCGAATGACGGTTGCGATCACACCCCAGCGTCGCTCATCCAAATTCTTATTAGGATCACCATCGCCAAACAAAAACGAATAGATCCCCTCCAAAAAATTCAGCTCGCTGCTGGGTCTGGAGTGACGGCGTGGAGACGAATCATATCGACCATACTGCCGGCGGGGACCATAGCTAAACCAATAAAACCAATCCCGACCAATCCAAAGCCATGGGTTAAACCCACACCCATCGCCGCCCCTGTAGCCGCCACCATTATCATCATCCCGCTGGGACTGCATACCAATTTGAATGGCAATAATCGCCACAAACACCAGCACCACCGCCGCAATTAGCATGATGCCAAAGGAAATCCGAATCAGATAAAACAGCACCGCCCAAATCTTTGCCCACGTCTCCTGCCAGCGCAGCTGCCAGTACTGGTTACGCAGAATTGACCGAAACTGTCGAGGAAACTCATAGGCAATATCCCCCGTCTCAGCCACCTGCATGTGGGCCTGGGTCGCAGACGCCAAGGCCAGCACCCCTGCTTCTGCTTGGGAAAGGTTCAATCCAGTTTTAGCGGCTACATCACCCGCAGTCACCCGATATTCCAGGCTTTCGACTGCTTTCATGACGTCCTGACTTAGCTCCATGGGTCCCTCAGACGGCTGTAAGTGCTGCCTATTAGTATAGAAACCCCCATCCGACATCTGCCATGACGGTGCAGGTGCGGGTTTCCAGCCTCAGGATAGTTGCGATCGGCTCAATGACAGACAATAAAAAATAGCTGGACATGAAGCTATCCAGCTATTTGCAACATACGTTTAATTAGCGCCGATCGATTAGCGCTCACACGTTAGCCCAGCGAACAGCCAGCTACTTATTGCCCGTAATTTGGTCCTTTACATCGCCCAGGTTGCTCAGCAACTCACTGCGATTGGTGGCCTTAAGCAAGTAGCGATATAAAAACCAGCCGGTATAAATTAGGCCAATCAGCTCCATTGTGGGAGCCAGGACTGGAATATCGTTGATGGCACTCAAGATAGCAAAGGTCATCTTAATCGCGATCAAGACACCAAGTACAAGACCAATAACGGTAATTGGCCGCTTGTACTCATTAAACGTCTGAACCACGTATTCTGGAGCATCCCCTAGTACGCTGGCCACTTTAGCCAAAATCTCTTTGGCCTGCTCAGCAGTATCAGTAGTGCTTTCAGTCGTCGCGTTCTCTTCGGGGGAATTGATATCGGTGCTCATATTTATATGGGGAATTAACAACCTAGGAGCGGATTTCCTACGCTCGCCTACCATTTCAGGGGATGGCTAGTGGATCAGCTTAGCTGTCAGTTTCTGAAGCTAGACTAGAGTTGGCACAAATGCAAGCTGCCAACCATTCACTCATGGGTCGTGCCAATAGGCATTACCTGACTAGAGGCTGATTTTAGCCAGCACACTATCAATAGTTTATTCTGAGTTCATAGAAAAATAGTGTCTCGCAGCGACATATAGTCAATTTCAATCATTACCCCTGACGAATTAATCCAAAACGTTTCAATTTGAGACTGCTTTGTCATTGAAATTGAGGTGATCGTTAAAATAGGGGCTGTTGCATTCTCCAAGGGCCTATCGAAACCATCCACGGCGAGCTAAAAGGACTTAAACCCAGTCAGCTTAAGCAACTACGTCGTCTCTATCACCAGCGAATTCCGGGCAGTCAAATCACTAACCGTGAATTTGCCCAGCGCCTGGCGGCCATCAGCACAGATATCAATCAGCCGGTCTGTGCCTACATTGACCGACGGGGGCATGTCATTCGCGTAGGGGTGGGCTCACCACGCCAAACCCAGATTCCTACCTTAGAATTACCCCGCTATGGTGCTGAGCGTCTGAGTGGTATTCGCTGTGTTGCGACCCAGCTCAAGCTGGAAAAACCTGACAATGCTGCTCTGACGGCCATGGCCCTACAGCGATTAGATGCCTTGGTGACGCTAACCCTCACAGGCAGTGGTTTTCAGCGTAAGGGCGGTGGTGCCACTGGCTATATTCGTGAGGTTTACTTAGCCCATCTGGTGCCTAATGAGGCTGAGCGCTGGTCAGTGTCTGAGCCCATAGATTTAGACACCCTAGATCTCGAAGACTTTGTTGCCCTGACTGAGGGCCTCGAAGAAGAATTTCGTCGTTTATTCATAGCCCAGCAGGTCGATGCTAGCCATGACCGGGTGCTATTAGTGGGGCTACAAACCGAGCGCATCTCGACGCGGCGCTTTAAGAGCGGTCTCGAAGAAATCGTTCGCTTGGTGGAAACTGCGGGGGGAGAAGTGTTAGAAACCCTTAAGCAAAAGCGATCTAAGCCCCATCCCCAGACTGTGCTAGGCGCGGGTAAGGTGGATGAAGTCGCCTTAGAAGCCCAAACCCTCGGCGCAAGCTTAGTGGTATTTGATCGGGACCTATCCCCGGCGCAGGTACGTAGCCTGGAGCAGCGCATCGGCGTTCGGGTGGTGGACCGCACGGAGTTAATTTTGGATATTTTTGCCCAGCGTGCGCGCACGGGTGAGGGTAAATTGCAGGTGGAGCTGGCCCAGCTGGAATACCAGCTGCCGAAACTAACCGGTCGGGGACAGGCCATGTCTCGACTGGGGGGCGGTATTGGTACCCGTGGTCCGGGTGAGACAAAACTAGAAACAGAACGGCGAGCAATCCAAAAACGGATTACGCGGCTGCAGCGAGAGGTGAATCAGCTCCAGGCGCACCGGTCTCGGCTCAGACAAAATCGTCAGCACCATCAGGTGCCGTCGGTGGCGGTGGTGGGCTACACCAATGCGGGTAAGTCAACGTTGTTAAATACACTGACCAATGCTGATATCTACGCGGCGGACCAGCTATTTGCCACCTTGGACCCGACCACAAAGCGGCTAGCGGTCGTTGATCCTGAGACCCATGAAAAACGGTCCATGGTGCTGACCGATACGGTGGGATTTATTCAAGATCTGCCGCCTTCACTCATGGATGCGTTTCGGGCCACCTTAGAGGAAGTGACCGAAGCAGATGCCCTGATGCATGTGGTGGATTTGTCCCATGCGTCTTGGCAGGAGCATATTCGCTCGGTGATGGGGATTTTGAAACAGCTGCCAACAACACCGGGGCCAATTTTATTGGTATTTAATAAGTTAGATGCGGTGGATAGCGATACGTTGGCCCTGGCTAAAGATGAGTATCCTCAGGCAATGTTTATCTCGGCTGTGAATAAGTATGGATTGGAAACGCTTCGGCAGCGGCTGGTGCAGCTGGTGGATTATGCGATCGCAACCTAGGGAATAAGGATTGTATCAGCTCCAAACGTTAATCTCGGAGAGACGTTCCATGGAACGTCTGTACATCTAAGCAAAGCGAAGTAAAGCAAAACAATTACTCCTATGGGAGAGTATCCATTTGGGTATAACTTCAAATGCAACGTTACTGTGAGCGTATTTGTAGCGTAAGCATCAGTTCGAGTACAACGAAAAACTGATAATTCTCTTGATAGTGTCTGCTCAGGCATCAGGAGACCCATGGCTCAAAACTCGCTCAAGCGCATGCTTTTCAAGCGGCGACAGGTACTTCGAGGTGTCACGGGGCTGAGTGCAGCTCTTTTAACATCGAAGCTAGCCGGTTGTGCCACCACCAGCGGCACCGCACCTGCTGCTGAGGGAGACGAACCCGCCTCTTCTAGTGACCCCATTAAGTTAGGTCTAGTTGCTGCCATTACAGGGCCTTCAGCTGTTTCAGGTGAATCGATTACGCGGGGATTGACCATTGCCCTAGAAAAAATTAACGCCAGCGGTGGCGTCATGGGCGGACGTCCTTTAGAACTTGTCATTCGTGACGATGAATCTACCCCTGCTAAAGGAGTCGCGGCGGCTCGGGAATTGATTGAACAGGAAAACGTAGCGCTGGTTTTTGGTGGCCTAGATTCTCCTGTATCATTGGCCATGTTGCCCGTTTTTCATGAGCTGGAAGTGCCTTACATGGGCGTGTGGGCGGCGGCCACAGGGATTACGCGCAACGAATTTGACCCCAACTTTGCCTTTCGGGTCTCGGCTAACGACAACATTGTAGACAGTTACCTACTGCGCTATGCCAAGCAAGAATTAGGGGCCACTAAGGTTGGTTTAGTGCTGATCAACAACCCTTGGGGCGAATCGAACCAGGCTGGGTTTGAAGAATGGGCACCGAAGTATGACATGGATATTGTTGGCATTGAAAAGTTCAACGATGGGGACACTGATATCTCTCCCCAGTTAGGTCGTTTGCAGGAGGGAGGTGCGGAGGTGTTGCTGATGGTGGCCAACGCTGCACCGTCAGCGGTAGCAATGAAGTCTTTGGTACGCCTGGGTTGGGAGGTGCCGGTTGTTTCCCATTGGGGACCAACGGGTGGCCGTTTCCCTGAATTGGCTGGTCCGGCGGCGGCTCGGGTGGTATTTATGCAGACCTATAGCTTCTTTGATGCCGAAGGAGAACGCCCAGAAGCCCTAATGAGCAAGTTACAAGAGAAATATGATGTCAAAGGGCCAGAGGATGTTATTGCGCCAGTGGGAACGGCCAATGCCTATGACGCCATGAATCTGGTGGCCCTGGCCATAGACACGGCAGAGAGTTTAGACGGGCCCACATTGCGAGACTCTTTTTATGATCTCACCCCTTACGAAGGCCTGATTACTACCTATGATCAGCCCGTTTCAGCCGATAACCACGATGCCCTGAGTGAAGACGATTATATTCTGGTGCAGTGGGAAGATAACAAACTAGTCCCCTTCAAAGGGTAAATATACCGGGTAGATGCAATGTGGTCTCAACTGGTCCTGTCAGGGATTGCTGTTGGTAGTCTGTATGGCTTGGTGGCTCTGGGCTTTCAGCTTACCTATGCGGTCTCGAAGACGATGAATTTTTCCCAGGGCGCTTCTGTGATGGTGGGGGCTGTCTTGTGCTACAGCCTGAATATTACCCTGGGGGTACCTGCCGGTTTGGCTGTGCCGATCACGTTGGTGGGGTCCTTTGGGTTAGGGCTGCTGATTGAGCGGTTTGTGGTGCGTCCATTTTCGGATGGGGGCTCCAACAGTTGGTTACTGACGACAATCGCCCTGGGCATCATTCTCGAAAATCTTGCCATGCTGATCTTTGGTAAAGAGACACGGGGCTACCCGTCTACCTGGGCAGAAACGCCCGTTCAGCTAATGGGGTTTGGTGTGTTTCCGGTAGAGCTGCTGATTCCGGTGGTGGGGTTAGCGGTTGCGATCGCACTCCGTATCCTCTTTACACGCACTCTCTTAGGCAAAGCCCTGCAGGCCGTTAGCGAGAGCCACGACACCGCTCGGCTAATGGGCATTCCGGTGGAGCGGCTGATCAGCTTGACCTTTGGGATGTCTACCGCCCTGGCCGCGCTGGCGGGCATGTTA
>CALBPH010000709.1 GCA_937899365.1 uncultured Leptolyngbya sp. | reverse complement strand
AGAGGCAGGCTTAGATAACCTCAAGCTGGTACAGCTCTTTGGTGATACAGACGGCAGCTATATAAACGCAGGCGGTGGCGGTTTCTCTGTGCCCTATGACTTAGTGGCCAATGCGAACCTTTCCGATGCAGAGAAAGCAGCCATCTACGGCGATCTGCTGCCCTTCTTAGATTTTGAAAATCCAGGCTACGATTCCCTGGCCAATGCTGAGGCCATCGTCGAAATCAGCAGCTATGCCGATGGTCTGGGTCCCTGGAAGAACAACATTCTACTGCGGGAATCCATTGACACTCCCGTCGATGGCAACGGTGATGGTGTTGCAGAAATCACCTCTCAGCTAACGGGTGAGGTCTTCCCCCTGATCGATTTCGCCCACGATGCCGGTCTACAGATCCATCCATACACCCTACGGGATGAAGAGCGCTTCCTAACGCTAAACCCAGATGGCACTCCCCAAACCACTGGAGAAGAGTTCCAGCAGCTGATCGAGCTGGGTGTGGATGGTTTCTTTACCGACTTCCCCGAGACCGGTCGGATTATCGTCGAGCAGTTTGAAACCGCTGAAGAGTTTGCCAATCTGCGCGGCTCTCGCGGTTATGAAGGTATGGCCTTTAGCCCTGACCGTCAAACACTTTACCCCATGCTAGAGGGTACGGTTGTGGGCGATCCTACCGGTTCTTTACGCATCTACGAATTTGATGTGGCCAGCAGTGTCTTTGAAGGCATTGTCGGTCTGTATCAGATGGATGCCACCAACCATGCCATCGGCGACTTTACCCCCATCAATGACAATGAGTTTCTTGTCATTGAGCGAGATGGTGGTCAGGCTGCAGGCGCTGAGTTTAAGAAGATCTTCAAGGTGGACCTGTCCCAAGTTGATCAGAATGGATTTGTTGAGAAGACTGAAGTGGCTGACCTGTTGAACATTGACGATCCTAACGATCTCAATGGCGATGGCGACACCACATTCACCTTCCCATTTGTCACCATCGAAGATGTGCTTGTTCTAGACGAAAGCACAATTCTTGTTGCCAACGACAACAACTATCCCTTCTCCATCGGTCGTGACTTTAGCGGTCAAGCAATTGACAACAATGAAGTCATCGTTCTGGAACTAGATGAGACATTAGACCTTGATCCTCGTCTGGGCATCACTGGTTTGACGCCTTCTGTCACCGTGGGTGATGGGGGTGACAAAGTCCTAGTGGGTGCCGTTGCTGACAACATCAATGCCGGTGCCCATGGCTCTGACATTATCTCTGGTGGTGACGGCGATGATGTCCTGCGGGGCGACCTAAACCTACGTAGTGGTCAAGGTAAGTCTGGTGGTGACGACCTGATCTTCGGTGGCGCTGGTAACGACCGCATTGGTGGCAAAGGCGGCAACGACGAACTCTTTGGCGATGCTGGCGATGACCTGATTTGGGGTGACGCGGGTGATGACCTGTTGCGCGGTGACCTGGGTAACGACACCCTCACCGGTGATAACTTCTCCGGTGCTAGCGGTGTTGACACCTTTATCCTGGCCGCTGGTGAAGGGTTTGATACGATCACCGACTTCCAGGTGGGTATCGACTTCATCGGTTTAGCTGACGGATTGTCCTTCTCGGATCTGTCCATTGGTCAGAGTGGTGATGCCGCTGTGATCAGCGTTGGCAGTGAGGACCTGGCTCAGTTAAATGGTGTGGCGTCGACTGCACTGACTGAGACGTCCTTTACTGTGGTGTAACCCTGTGGTCTAAATCTTTCCCTAGCAAACTGCTGAGTGTATTTAGCCGTTTGCTAGGGTCTTAACAACTGCACACGTCTAATACGAAATCCTGGCTGATAGTGCCCGGTATCGAAGGGCATCCACAAGGGAGTGCCCCCTACAGGGTTGTCTATGTCGGACAGTACTCCTACTAATCCAAAGCAGCGGCTAGCCCATCAATGAGCTGGGCAATCTCAGCCTCAATGGTGTAATGGAGGAATGACAGTCGCAGTACCCCAGAGTCAGTGGGAATATTCATCCCCGTTAACGGGCGAGTACTGTAAAAACTGCCCTGACCCACCATCAGTTTCTTTTCTGCCAGTACCTCGCACACCTCATCAATTGATTTATTTTTGGGTATAACAGATACGGTTGGTGCCCGCAATGCTGGATCATCCGGTCCAACAATATGAATATCGTCACGCTGCCGTAGCCATTCCAGAAGCGGTTTCAATAGGCTTTTCTCACGCTCTTGGAATAGTTTTTTAAGTCGCCGTCCTTTTTCTGCCTGGTCAACTGGTTCAGAGAAATGGTGTTCGTAAACTGTATCCAGATACTGAGCAACACCAGCAGCTGCCGCAATCTGGGCGTGATCTGGACCGGCAGGCAGCATCTTTTTTCGGGTACTGTGTTTATGAAAGAAATGGCTCTGGTTGGGCAAGGTATCCATCATCTCTTTTTTAATGGTCATGAGCCCGAGATGGGGTCCCCATGTTTTATAAAGGGAAAATAGGTAAATATCGGCTCCCAGCGAGCTAATGTCTGGCAGTCCATGGGGGGCATGGGCCACCCCATCGACAACAACACAAACGTTAGCAGTTTTGGCCTGTGAAACAATCTCAGCCACTGGATTGGTATGGCCAATAATATTAGAACAATGGGGAAATGCCAGCAGCTTCGTTTTGTCAGACAGTAGGGCATCCAGAGCATCTGGATTCAGCATGCCTGTTTCAGGATCAATGCGCCATTCTCTAATGACAATACCTGTTTTTTCCAGGCGTCTCCAAAATCCGGCATTAGCCTCATGATCCTGATTGGATAGGATAATTTCGTCTCCTACGTTCCAGCTCTCTCGGAAGGCACGGGCTAGAACGTAGAGATTCTGAGTGGTTGAGGGACCGAAGTGAATTTCATCTTCGCTAACGTTGAGGTAGGCGGCTAGTTGGCGATAGGCCCCATCCATTGCGGCGCCTGCCTTTAAAGCTGTTGGGTAGTTGTAATAGGGTTGAACTTTGGTCTGGGTATAGTAGTTGGTTAGACGATCAATTACCTGTTGGCAAGTATAAGAACCGCCTGCATTTTCGAAGAAGCCCCATCCGTTTAATGATGGTTCTGCAAAAGCGGGAAATTGGCGTCTGATAAATGTTGCATCTAGCTGTGTCAAAATTCTCTCCTTATCGTTAGCAAAAACCAATCCTTAGTCGATTTACGTTCTTGAGATTAGCAGTATAGCCAAGGTGTGTAAAAAAAAGGCCACTCGTGCTTTTTACCGTTGCTAATTTAGAGGATGAACCGATCGGTTAGACATATTATTTGACAGTATCTTGCAGATAAAATCATCCCGAGGATCAGCAACGCCTACTTGTTTAACATCTGCTGTGCTGAACGGCTAGATAGCACTAATCTAAAACAGAATTACTTCAATTAAGCCTGAAATTAGGTTATTCTCCCTAAAGAGGTATAAGTAATCAATGCCGCCAAACTCAATCATTAGCCCCGCATAGTATCTGATATTGGAGAAGAACACCATGGGAGCATGGGCAGAAGACACGTTTGGAAACGATACCTCATGTGATTGGATATGTTGAAAAAAGCTGTGTGTCCATTATGTTGACTTTCTTTGGCCGATTATCTTATGACAGATAAACTTAGACAACATAAATCGGCCGATGTGTCCATGCTGTCAATCTCTCAGGCAACGACAGCCACGTTTACTGATCTTTATTTTCAACACACCTTTTTATTCTTTATTCAGGTTGGCAGCAAGAGAGTACTATGTCCGATCAATGGTGAACTGATCGGACATTCCAACGATGTGATGATATTTCCCCCTGGCTCTATGGTAACGCTGGAGAATCGCCCCGTACTCGACGCCGATTACCGGGCTACGGGCATTTGCTTTCCACATCATATGATAAAGGCCGTATTCTCCAATAAAAACTCAAATACGGAACCAATTGGTATCCAGCTCGTTCAAGATTGTGCAGATCAGTCTCTCCAAGTATTGAACACTATTGAGGCCACACTAAACGACTCAAAATTACCAGCACCGATCAGACAGCATCGCCTGTTAGAACCCTTAATCTGGTTAAAATATAATGGCATTTATCTCTCGCCCCAGGAAGAAGAAAAGCCACTAAGCAACGTCAGAAGACTGATTGAAACAGATTTAAGCCATCCTTGGCGGTCCAATGAAGTAGCTGAGCATTTTGCCATTAGTGAGGCAACCATGCGGCGTTGGCTGGCTAAATCTGGGCAAGGGTTTTCAAAAATATTGCAGAATACAAGACTTGAGCACGGGCTCAGCCTTTTGCAGTCAACAGATGTTCCAATCTCAGACATCGCCCTTAATTGTGGCTTTAAAACGCCGTCTCACTTTTCAGATTCCTTCAGGAAGAGATTTGGCATCAAACCAAGTGAGATTCGCAAGATAGAAGATTGAGCGTTTTTCGATAGATTTTGCTTGATTGGTGAAAGTAGAGCAACGCAGTCCCTGTTAAATTCAGGCTATAAACAATACTCAACTTGGAAAGGACCACGACAATGCCTAGTAAGTTTATTGCCCTTGGCTTCTTGCTCGTCACCACTATCGCAGCTCCTGTATCTGCCCAGGAGTTTGAGTTGACTAGTACAACCGTCTTTGAGGGCGAAAAGTTGACGGACGCCCAAGTTTTTGAAGGGTTTGGCTGCGAGGGCGAAAACCAGTCTCCACAATTGTCATGGACTGGAGCACCGGCAGGAACCAAAAGCTTTGCAATCAGCGTATACGATCCAGATGCGCCCACCGGATCAGGCTGGTGGCATTGGAATGTCGTTAATCTTCCGGTCTCTATAAACTCTGTTTCTGAGAATGCCAGTGGTAATAACACCCTGTCCGGAGAAGTGACTGAAATTCGAAATGACTACGGTACCATCGGGTTTGGCGGCGCTTGTCCCCCTGCTGGTGAAGTCCATCGCTATATTTTCACAGTCTATGCACTGGGTACAGAACGTCTGGAACTACCTGAAAATCCAAGCAATGCGCTTGTCGGCTTTATGATCCGCGCGAACATGCTTGACAGTGCCAGCATTACAGCTGTCTATCATCGATAATCCAATATTAAAGAAACATGCCACCGGAGACTTCAAGTCGCTGACCGTTAATCCAGCGGTTGTCTTCGGAAAGTAAAGATGCGATCGCACCGCCAATATCATCGGGTACACCCACCCGCCCGAGGGCCGTTTGGGATGCAATAAAACTATTAAGTTCTTGATTATCACGGACGGCACCGCCGCCAAAATCGGTCTCAATTGCGCCAGGAGCCACAACATTTACCCTGATTTGTCTAGCGCCCAGCTCTTTTGCTAAATATCGAGTCAGTACCTCAATCGCCCCTTTTGTACTGGCATATGCGGAATATCCTGGAAGGGTAAATCGCGCCAGTCCAGAGGAAATATTAACGATATGGCCCCCCTCATTGATCGAGGGTAGGAGTTTCTGCGTCAGGAAGAAAACACCCTTGACGTTAATGTTGAACAAACTGTCGAAGCGGTCTTCAGTAATCTCGATAAATGGCTGATTGAATCCAAACCCTGCATTATTGATCAAAAAATCAAAGCCATTGGTTTGCCAGGTATCTTGCAGAGATTGTTTCACCCGTTCAACAAAAGCTTCAAAGGTTTGGGTATCAGAACTATCCAGTTGCAAGGCAATGGCGTTGCGGCCCATTGCCTTAATCTCAGAGACAACCTCGTTAGCGTTAGCCTCACTCCTGTGATAGGTCACAATCACATCAACACCTTTTTGGGCCAGTGCCAATGCGGTATTTTTACCCAGCCCTCGACTCGAGCCGGTTACTAATGCGATTTTTTGAATGTTCTGTGTCATTGCCTTATCCTTTCAGTCTTTACTTGACATGGGTTTATCGTAGACCAGGAAAACTTAGCTCTGAGTGCCTAAACCTGGCAGGTTATTGCCCAATCCTCTCAAGCTAGATGTTGACTGAGAGACTATTCTCTACAATGAACTAGTAGGCAATGATGGCAGTCGTCACCCCCCAGCATGAAGAGTGAAACGCTTAAACTCGATGCGATCGCAAGTCACTGCACAGAACTGGCAGCACGGGCAGCGCGACACACGGACGATAAGGGCAATGGAGTTCACCCAACCGAGATCGCTCAACTAGAATTCATTCGAGACGATGCCTCCTCAACAGTATGTAGCATCTATGAACCGGCACTCGCCATCATTGTCCAAGGGAAAAAGAAGATATTGCTTGGTGAAGAGACGTATCACTATGGCGCGGCTCAATCCCTGGTAGTTTCCGTAGAATTGCCCGTCAGGGGATTTATCGTAGAAGCGACGCCTGATAAGCCATACTTAGGCGTTCTCCTAAAACTATCCCCCCTTCAACTCTGCGACATTGTGGCCCAGGTTCAACCTAGAACAGAGACAAAAGACGGCTCCTGCCGAGGGTTGTTCGTCAGCGAGATGGATCTACCACTGATGGATTGTGCTCTCAGGCTCACCCAGCTTTTGGATACACCGCAGGATATTCCATTTCTAGCACCAATGATTATCCGCGAAATCTACTACCGTCTGCTCACAGGTGAACACGGGGGCGCAATTCGTCAGATTGCCACCTCCGGCAGCAACATGCAACGTATCGCCAGCGTAATCAAATTGCTCAAAACTGACTTTACCCAATCGCTACGGGTGGAGGCGCTGGCGGAGCAAGCCAACATGGCGGCCTCATCCTTCCATCGCCATTTCAAAGCAGTCACCTCCATGAGCCCGCTACAGTATCAAAAACAATTGCGGCTGTTAGAAGCGCGTCGCCTGATGCTAGCCGAAGACACCGATGCAACCCAAGCCGCCTACCAGGTGGGATACGAAAGCCCCTCGCAGTTCAGCCGTGAATATTCCCGTATGTTTGGGGCACCTCCCCTTCAAGATATTCAGCAGTTACGAATAGCCTGAACAACACTCGTCCATGGATAACTAATGAAAGCGTCGTCTACCACTGAGTTGTATCCGATAGATTACGGATTGATTAGTGAGGTGTCGCACCTTGCAAATAAAATCATCCCGAAGATTAGTAACGCCACACGTTGAAGCTACAAACTGTTTTAGAAAAGCTACACTTCATAACATAAGTTTTGAGGGATCACACAATGCAAACTCAGAGTATAGATTTTATCAAAACCCTCTTCCAAAGCCGCTTAACAACTCTCGAACACCTCTTGACGTCAGCTCAGACTCATTTTGGTAACACCGACTCTTTTCTTCAGCAGCGCATTGTGGCAGATATGCTCCCCTTGGGCACCCAGATCGCGTTCACCTGCAATCAACCCCGCAACATTTCCCTAAGGTGTGACAACAAACCAGCCAATAAACTAGACCCAGACGTTTCATCTCTTAACCAAGCCTATGGACACATATCAAACACCAAAGAGCTTCTGACAGGTGTGAACGACGTTGAAGACACAAAATTAGCTGACATCACACGTATTGACTTAGGCCAAGGTATGTACATCGAGCTGTCTGGCAACGCCTATGTCAATGATTTTCTGATTCCCAACTTCTACTTTCATATGGTTACGGCTTACGACATTCTTCGTATGGCCGGTGTGCCCATCGGGAAACGAGATTACATGATGCACCTGGTACCCTTGATCAAACAAGAATGACGTTTCACTATTCGGCGTTGCTGAACAGATCGATGAGAATGTAGTTGATACTTCTGCAGCTATTCTGTTGTGGCAACCGGTGAAGAAGGGGCAGTCATTGCCGAGGACACCCTTTATTAGCGGTCTTCATCCAGTAGGCGTGCTCCCACATCACTGAACTCTAGGAGAAATTGGTGTGGCTGATCCTCGGTATGATTGTCTCGGTGAGATACTGTCCCATGGCATATCTCACCGATCGGTGCATCCTCTAAATTAGCAACGGCGAGAAATTAGTAGCCTGAAATCAGACTGTGATTGGTTAGTGGATAAGCTGACACCATACCTAAGGACATCAGATGGATCTGACTTTCTTGGGTCAACAGCAACTCTGCTAACTTTTTACCAATGGGAGAACGACTGTTATCAAAGGGATAGATAACGGCGAGGGGATACGCCAGGGGATAAGCGCCACTGCGTAGGGCCTGGGCATTGGGTTGATAGCTGCCTTTGCGATCGCACAAATCATCCTCGGGTCCCGTCGCTTTACCATCACTAAACACCAGCGGTGCCACCGACCTACGCGTCTCCGTCAGCGCCAGCGGATACACCGAGCACTGACCAAATACCTGGCTCAGGGGCGCAATCCCAATGCTGCCAACGGTTGTATTCTCAAAATCTTGCAAAATCCAGCGCAGCATTGTCAGTGTGGG
>CALBPH010000708.1 GCA_937899365.1 uncultured Leptolyngbya sp. | reverse complement strand
GGATAGTGTTGCAACATCATCTCCAAAGTAATCCTCATCAGAAATTACCAGAAGATCATCAAATCCATCGTTATTAATATCTGCTGTATTGAGTGCATCAACCTCTAATTCGATGGATTGAGATTCTGAACGACCATTTCCTGAGAGGGCATCAGCAACGCGGATCAGATTAGCCCGCCCATCATAATCATAGGTAGTAACATTTTCTGCTGTATCTTGATATTCAACGACCAGATTATCTTCATTACGGACGATCTCACCGGTGACCGCTCCAACAGCATCCGAACTCTCAATCAATTGTCCCGCAGCATCTAGCGTTGATTGAGTACTATGGCCATTTCCATCGGTATACGTCGCTGAGTCGGTTGTTTGTTGTGAGGCAACTGGAGCATTGAACCAATCCGCTGTTTGCTCAGGTCGATAGAGACTTATTGTTTGGATTGCCTGCACCTCAACAACCGAGCCATCCTTACGCTCTGCGCGACTAGCACGACCAAACTCATCATAATAAGCACGTTCCTGATGGCCCCGCTTATCAATTTCTCCCGTCATGTGGTGGTCCGCGTCATAGTTAAATGTACGCTGTGACGCATCAGGATCAACAATCTGTAACAGATTACCGGCTGTATCGTAGACTAGCTCGGTGACGCGATTCGCTGGGTCTGTAATTTGGCTAACGTTACCTTGTGCATTATAGGTAAATGAAGTGGCTAGTCCGGTGGGATCAACAATCGCTGTTAGGTGTCCACTTTCGTCATAAACATGACGTGTCTCATTTCCGTTACGGTCGGTTATCGATACTAAACGATTTGTCTCATCAAACTGATAAACGGTCTGATCCTTTGTGGTTCGTCTAAAAGTACCATCCGCTAAGCGTTCTAAAACTGAGAAATCGCCTAGCGGTGCCACATAGGAACCACCTGCCATTTCTGGCACATCAAACAAGACTTCCGTGCCATCTCCATCAATCAGCAATAGAGAACCATCGTCTCCTTCCTTAATCTCTTGAACACCCGCAATGCCCCAGCCACTGCCAAAGGCACTGTTAACGGTATTGACATGAACTAATTGTTGAGGTCCGTCGGACGATTCTGTTGTAGTGCCAATTAATCGCTGGATGGTTTCACTATCAACGCGACGATTAACTAACCTTTGAAGTCCAGCGCGAACGTCTAGGTTATAAACTCCAGAGTCTACATCACGCAAATCTGCCTGTAAGCCTGTATTAGGAGGCTTTATACCATCAGGGATCTGCCAAAAATGTTTTCCTTCTGCCCCAAGAATATCAGTACCTGAGTAGCCTGGTAACCGACGCTCAACACCATCAACTGTTAAGCTTAGTTCTGCTGTTAGACGTAACTGATCTCTAATTCCAATGGTTCTAAAATCCACCTGAGCAAACCCAATCTGAACAATAGGCCTAGCATCTGCTCTTAACGAATCATAGACCAGCTGCACTCCACGGGTTTTTCCAAGTGATTGATAGGTTGTTAGGGTATGGGTTTCAACGATAGTGCCTGTGTAGAGTTCGACATCTGAGCTAAAGTCCTTCTTCTCAGTGCAGGCTACACACTGGGGATGTAAAACATTCAGCGTCCAGTCAATAGGGGTATTAGAAAAGAAATGCCAGGAACTATTACGAATCCCGCCTTCAATCGTTTCAATGGATTGACCATCGGCACTAACACGCCCAGTACCCACAATTTCAAAGTCGCCGGTTGTCGGATTAATGGACCATAAATCCATCACCATTCCAGCTTCCCATTCCGCAATATTTGGAAGAGTTAGCAATGCCGGAGTATCAAAGGCCATTTCTCCTGGCTGAATCGTGACGACTAAATCAGGAGAAAGCCCTTCCGGTAAGACCGCGGGTGTCAAATCCGGTGGCACCTCAGAAATGGTCAACTGTCCTTCAAAAGGATTACCTTCTCGGTCACTTAGAGCATCCGCCGCAACAAAGACTTCAGCTCCTAGACTCTCATTGTTAACGGTAATATTTCCCTGACTATCCGTGGGCTGCTCATTATTAACAATATCGAGAGCAGGCAGATAAATAGGCCGCTCAATAACATTGTTCACTCCGGCATAGAGACCATGGCCTAATACCAGGTCAATCTTCTCAGCGATATAGGGAAACTCCTCTCCCGTAAGACTTTCATGCTCAGTCCCGTAAAACTTGAGGGTATCAGCCGCTCCCGCCGGACTAAAGGAAAGATCATGGCCCATAAACTGACTCCAGGCCAGCATAAAGCCCGTTCCTCCTTGAGCATCTGGAATCGACTCTGTTTGAGCAAATAGGGCATTACTAATCTCCCGCGTATTGGGTCGAGTCTCTCCAGCGACAGAACGAATACCATCCCCATACTCCTGGGTATAGTTGACGCCCATTAGGTCTCCCGGTAGTCCCTGACCTGGCTGACCATGTCCACTGCCATCAATAGCCCCATACTCAGTCAATGTTTCACTAGCCACCGTGCCAGCTGCCTCTGGTGCCGTAGGTACCCCCTGATTGGAGCACACATAGTCAGGCAAGGATGTAATGTCCGTATTACGCTGGATCAACCTGGCCAGCGTTGTTCCTCGAATATTATCCAGTTCTGCCTGAGTAAACTGCCCATTCTCATGCCAAAAGCGGTCTCCATCACGTAGCCGTGTAAACTGGTCCGCAATGACGATCTGGAACAATTCACCTACCATGGCTCCTGGCACATGATCTTCGGCCGAACCCCCGACAATCACATCGATGTCATTAACAGTGTCGTAGAGCTGCTCCAGGATCGCCTGAACCGATAGATCGCTGGTAATTTCTGCAAAACTGGTGACCGGTGCCAAGCCCATATCAATACGGGCCTGGTTGTAGTCCGGTAGACCCACATCTCGACCGCGCTCAATATCCACAGCAGCCAGGTCAATACCGCCTGCTCCTGGGGGTCCAAACAAAGTGTTGCGTAGCTCATCGATAACCTTTGTATCAATCGCCTCAGCCAACTGAGCATAGAGACCCCGCAAAATGGCATCAATACCGAACTGATGAATAATCTCCGGGTTAAAGGTGCTTTCTCTTAGGGACACCGATGGCAGAGCCTCCCCATTGTCATCGATCAACAGAAACTCACTAAAGCTTTGGGTATGGCCCATGCGGAAGGATGCTGCTGAGAACAGATGACTAATGGCTGGATCAGCGGTCTCGTCATAGCCGGTATAGGTATCCAGGGCGTCACTGCCAATCAACAGCGGTAGATATTCACTGTAGGTAATATGCTGAATCTGAGCCGCCACCTGCTTTCTGGCATGGTTATAAATCTCATCCCCAGACAATTCAGGATTCGCCGATTGAATCTCACTGGCCAGTCGATTGTGTTCGCGCACAAAAACGGTGTGCATGGCGGTGAGGCCAATGTTCTCATTGGCTCGCACATCGCCTGTAGCAAAGAGCGCGCCTGGATCGTTCAGACTACGATTGCTGTTAGGCAATGGCCCATCAGGAAAGAATTCCGTGTTGTTAAGGGGTAAGAGATTATTCTCCAAGACTTTAAGCTGACCGGTTCCGTCTAGCGTCCGCAGCGCATTGGCGGTGCTTGTGTCATTGCCGTAGACCATACTGGCATTAATATAGGCACTGACCAGATTAGGATGGCGTAGAGGATTGCTGATGTCGGTGCCGGTGGTGCCATCAAAGGTGGTGCGGCGCAGGTCAATCACTTGGGTGCCCGTAAAGAACGGATCAAAGGCCTGGTCGCCAAAGGGCACGGTAATATCCAGCTCATCGGTGGGGAAACTGGTGTCTGGAATGGTGAGAATAAAGTTGCCATCACTATCAGTGAGCGTCTGGAGTCGGCCCAGCTCAATAGGCAGATTGACCAGGGGAGCGCCGTTAGTATCAAGAACGCGACCGCTGATGCGGGTGGTGGTGATGGGGTCGGGCACCACATTGAGGGTGACCGTCTGCTCAACCGATTCAGCACCATCGGAGGCGATTACCGTAAAGCTGTAGGTGCCAATGTCGTTGGGTGTGGGCTCAAAAGAAAGAATGCCAGTGCCATCCAAACGACCATTAGGCAAATCCGTATCGGTGCGTAGTGAATAAGTCACCCGGTCCCCATTGGGATCGACTGCATTTAGCAAAATCTCAACGCGCTGCCCCGGCATTACCTCAACTGGATCAATAGGGTCGAGCACCGGAGCCTGGTTAGGACCACCCACCAGTACCTGAGGCATCAGGATGAGCTGTAGTTGCTCCAGGTTGCTGACGGTAATAGAGATCGCATCCGATAGCTCCCCAGCTCCCAGCCCACCAGGACGAATGGTATGGTAGAGATTGACGTAAGGATTGCCCTCACCGTCGTTACCTGACAACGTTGTCAGACTCACCCCGTCAGGCAAGGCATCAAACACTACCGCTGCCTGACGGCTGATAGAGGTTTCTCCCGTATTCCGCAATTGTAGATGAGCCGTATACTCGCCAGTCTCAGCATTAAAACGAGTCTGGCTCAAGACCGGCTCAATAGTCTTGCTGACTGACAGATTCTCAAGGGCCAGCTCACCGCCTAGCTTGACTACCGTATCCGTTTCTTCAAATCGCAGCGCTTCACTACCCTTGGGGTCCAATGTATTAGTTAACTGGCTAATGTGAATCCGACTGCTCGTATCCCCATCCTGGTTGAGCAGTTGGAAGATCAGGGTGCCTTCAGTCTCTGCATTTAGAGACGTGAGGTCAATCTCAACGAATTGACCATCGTAGGTCACCAGACCAGGCATAAAGTCGGCGGTGTCAGCGGTTAAGGAGAACACTGGAGTGCCGGGTGTACCATTTTCCAGCAGTGTTTGACTCGGATCATCGGTGGAGATCAGATATACCGCCAGAGTATCGCCGCTAGTTGCTGTCTCATCAGTGGTATCAAAGTCAGCATCCACAGCAAAGCGTAAAGTTCGGCTGCCTTCACTTTGACTTAAGGAGATCGGCATCTGGGCTTGGGTGATAAAGCTGTTGCCCTCGGCTAAGAGAATCTCATCGTCTGTTGTTGTTGCCCAACTGATGGTATCGGTGGATCCAATTACAAAGGCACTCCCATCGACTTCAAAGTTAATCACCTGTTCAGTAACATTGCCTGCTATATCGCTAAAGTGCACCGTAAGCTGATGAGCACCGTCTTCCAGTGGTAGCGATTGAAGTGACTGGTCTAGGATGTCCCTAACCTCCATATCCACTGCTATACCGTCATTTAGAGTAGTGCTTAGGATACCTGCTTCATCGGCACTACCCAGAAGATGCACCATACCGCTGTGGGTGCCATTGACTAAGGGACTTTTCAGCAACAATTCAGCTGCTGTGCGATCTAAGGTCATGCTCACTTCAACTGGAGCAGAGGCATTGCCTAGCCTGTCTTCAGCAGAGACTGAAACATTGTATGTATCATCTTCTAAGGGGCCACCAATCAATAGTCTTAGTAAGGATTCATCCAGGGTAAAACTTCCATCTGGCTGCACCTGATTCGTAATATCAAGGATGGCTTCACCGGCGCTGGCACTAACTCGGGCAACCTCATTTTGGCTGCTGACGGTACCTACCAGAACAGGCGTCTGAGTAATTCCATCGGTAGCGTCCCAACCCGTATCTGTCTGAAGTGCCAGAGTAAGCGTAGGAGCAGCGGCATCAGTTTGTGCCTTATCCAGTATCAGATGGCGAGCATCATTGCCTGGATTAATGTCCTGCAAATCAACTTTCTGATAAGTATTAAATTCTGTCGCGACAATATGAGAGTCATCAATTAGCTCATGAACATCAATACGTCCTATCTTGTTCTCCGGAGTAAACTGCTCGTTGCCATTGAGTATGTTATTATCCAATGACCTTAACCCAGCAGTGGCTAAAAATCCTCCAAAGTCTGATTGACCCGTTAGGAGATCAACATTCCGATCAGAATAGGAACGAGAGGGAATTGAAAAATTAGAGGATAATTGTGATAAAGCGAAAGAGTTTTCATTACTCAATGGACTTTCTTCGCTGTTTAATTTTCTTGATAATAACAGTTCTCTGATGTCAAGTTCTATCCATTGACCTGAAGTGCCTACACCATTGAACTGGCCAACAAACGGATTTAACAGGTGTGCAAGCCACTCTCCTGACCAAACTGGGATGCTATTACTCATCGGATCGTTAACAAACCCAGAATCAGATGATGCAGATAGGTTAGTCATAACAAAGATATTTACACCATAGATGGGAACCCACCGTATACGATGGGCAGCCACGAGAGAATAAGTGCTGGAAAGAAAGTTCTATTCGGACTCATTTTTATCATAAAGTTATATTCATTACTTTCTGATGAGCAAAAGCACGTAGATTTGGTTCGTCTGAAGCATCTTTTTAGGAGATTTATCAAACTCTCAAGCAATATTGTTTTATCTTGATGATTGAGCGGAGATGAGATTTTATGGACAACGTTTGATAGGTCGATTCTGAGCACTTATACAGTTTTCAGAATTTTTCATTCAATCAATGGTTGCTAAAAATCTGGGCATAATAAGCAAGTAAAACAGTGCTATTTAAATTATCTGGACGAATGCTAACAGCAGCAGGGCTTGATAATGTCATTCACGATATTCTCAGCACGGCTTGGGCCTATCCTGGATGTCCTGTCCTCACAGGTGACTATTGGCTCAATAACCAACAATTTGATCAGTCAACATTGGTGTTCCTCTTGGATGCTCAAGGAACAGAAGTGTCTCCATCTCTAGTATTTAGCGGTGTGGACTGGCTCAAGGTGAATAACTTACGGGCTCCCTTGGCCACCTTTCCTGATGTTGATGGCTATGTCGATTCTCAGGAACTACTGCGGTGCTTCAATGTGTATATGTCCACCCTTAACGGATATCAACACTCTCAGGTGGACAGTCCCCTGATTCAACTCAATCTTACTCAAGAAAGTTGGTCTGTGCTGCCTGTCATTCCAGTAAACAACAAACAAGGAGAGCGCATTTATTATCTGGCTGCCGATGGCAACCATAACTGGAAACGCGTTCCCCTCAAAGAGCTAGAGTCTTAAGCCACCAATGCCGAACGCTGAGAGAGCACATCCATCAGAGCCTGATAGGCAGGCTTAGGCTGGTATGCTTCATCAAATAGACCAGGGACCGCCTCACGTAGGACATGCTTGATATGTTTATCGTAGGGATTCCAAATGGTCATACTTGTGGCTCCTCCCGCTAACGCTGCTTGAGCAATTTGCCGATAGGCTCGGGCATGGAGCTGATAGCCCATGGCTCTGGGGAGCACCTGGGCGTTTGGATTTAAGCCTACGGTAATCTCGCACAGGTGGACATTCATCCCCAGGGCTCTAAGATCTCGGATCGCGCCTTCGAGTCGTAGGGTGCTAATGGCCAAGGAGCGCATCACATCATGGTGGAGCTGCATTCCTACACCGTGGATCGGGATCCCGGCTGATTTGAGTTCTCTGACCATTTTGGCGATGGCTTTCCAGCGACCGACGGTGTGAACGCGGTAATCCAAATACAACAGTTCTGCATCAGGGTTCGCTTCGTGCGCCCATTGAAAGCACTTAGGAATAAAGTTATCGATCTTCTTCCAGATCGATGGCCGGGGCCGACCGTGATCATTGATAGCTTCATTGATCACATCCCAGGTGCCGACTTTGCCGCGATAGCGGCCCACCATCTCCTTGATGAACTCCCGGAGTACTCGCTCTAGCTCAGGTCCATCCAGAGTTTTCATCCAGTCACTACAGGCCAGGTGCCAGCAGAGGGTATGACCGCGTACTGCCTGGTTATGGGCCTTAGCGAAGGCCATCAGTCGATCTGTCTTATCAAAGTTCCAGTCGTTAGGAGTCGGGCGCACATTATGGATTTTGAAATCTCCCATCGACACCAGCAGATTGAAGTGATGAGCAGCAATGGCCTCATACTCTGGGATATCAAGACAGCTGATATTGAGAGCACCTCCAATTTGGAATCCGATATCGGTTGCTAGGGAACGAAGTGTAGCCGTCATGAATCGCCTGATATCCTGTCTGGCTTTAGTAAGCCCAGATAATGGATGAGGTGCCACAAGTAACGCTCTTCAATGACTCTAGGCAGAGGAAATAGAGTGAGTTCCCCCGAAAGGAGCTCCCCGAAAATGATTCATCAGTTCCCTCAGGTCGCAACGGCGGCGTATTCAATGCCACCATCAGATAAGCACTCATGATGACTTCCCACCACTTTTCAATCACGGCATAGTCCGTGACCCGATAGTCAGCCCAACCAAGCTCGTTCTTACACTGCTTAAAGCCGTATTCGACCCAGTTTCGCAGTCCATACAGGTCACCCA
>CALBPH010000707.1 GCA_937899365.1 uncultured Leptolyngbya sp. | reverse complement strand
AAGAACCAGCAGTAGAGAGTCCTG
The DNA here is from genome assembly GCA_937899365.1 of uncultured Leptolyngbya sp. GTDB lineage: Bacteria > Cyanobacteriota > Cyanobacteriia > Phormidesmidales > Phormidesmidaceae > Leptothoe. Next base: position 1,942 of record CALBPH010000707.1, on the reverse strand, counting down.
GATTTTGATAGAGTCTGCTTAAGCCGTTACTGATTTAGAGGATGAACCGATCGGTTAGACATGCTGTTTGACAGTATCTTGCAGATAAAATCATTCCGAGGATCAGCAACGTCAGTTTTTTATTACCCGTCTTTAAAGAATAACAACGGTAATGTTTAGAATCAGAAATAAAGCTCTAAAAAAGTGGCGGTGTTGTCAGACCTATGGAAATACCTGCTGTCTGGGCTAGCCTGACAGATGCAATCGGTATTATGGAACGTTGGAAAAACGGCTAAGCCTTCTTTAGACTGCGCTGTTGTCTGTTTAACATCGCCATCGCTGTGTAGTAATAGACCGTAAACAGCACACCGACAAAAATTTGTGCGCCCCAAGAACCGTGCCAAAAGTCAAACCACCAATCCCCCCAATAGGCATGGGCCAATGCCATTAGCATAATTCTCGGCACGTTAAAGACTAGGCCAACGGCAGCGCCTACCAGCATTAGCCTGGTAATTTGCAGTCGAGTACGTTTAAAGAAGATGCCTAACAGTAAACCTGTTACGGCCATGGCCACGGCCATGTTAAACCCATTGCATCGCCAGGCAACTTCAACGGCTCCTCCGGAGGGCATCGTAATAAATCGACCTTGGACGATTGCTGGTTGACCTATCCACTGCAGTGCCTGGGTGCTGGCCGCCGCCATCATATTCTCTAAGAGGTTTTGCGGCATGAGAAAGCGCCAGGTTCCCTGGGCAATTACTCCGGGACGGGTGTAAACCGTCATGGGGACTAATAATGTGGTCAGTGGATATTTAACAAAGAATGTCGCACCCCAGGTGCTAAGGGTGATCCCACCCATAATAAATAGCCAGATCAGAGCCTGAGCCCACATATCTGCTCGAAAAAATGGAAACAGGACTACGCTGCCCAAAATAAGCAAGTGACCAATGATTTGGTCTTCTTCAGAGGCGGTTAACCGTCTTAACTGCTGGTGCTTTTGCCAGAGAGGGGCTAATCCCATCAGCGCGGCGCAGGAAATTAAGGCTAGGCCTGTCGAGCCGCTGATGGAGCGAATGACTAAATCGTGTATCCACAAGGGGAAGTACAGTAGGCCAACTACAAGACCTAGCAAAACGATCCGGCCGTGATTTGTCTTTATTTGGGCTCGTAGCCATTCAATATATAGCTGGCTAACATGCTTTATCCAGTTCATAGAGTCTCATCTCATCTGGAGAACAATCTAATTAACACCCAAAGAAGATTGGCACAACACTTGTCCTTAAATGTGTACGGTCGACAAGACTCTTTAAAAGTTTTGCCTATGCTATCTCTTTAATTTACAGCAACCTTAAATTTAGTCCGGAAAGAACTCTCTCTGACTCAAGGACTGAGCCGATCCCTTTAAACAGACGTCGGTATGGTCTCTCAGCTAACTCTAATCTAGGGTGAATATACTCGTTCTAGAATTTCGAACAAACCGATCCATTAGAGGCATTTTTCGATGACTACAACGACCCATCCTTTAGCTGAGCAACTGGCAGACTTCCAGGCAGACTTTCAATCAAAAGCACCTCAGGATGCTCAAGCCACCATGGCCGCGGCCACTGAAGCCCTGGAAGCCACCGGTATTGCTAACCGAGCCCTGACGGTTAACGATAAAGCACCTGACTTTGAGCTGCCCGATGCGACGGGTAAATCGGTACGTCTGAGCGAATTACTAAAGCAAGGCCCCGTCGTGAGCAACTTCTACCGGGGGGAGTGGTGCCCTTACTGCAATCTAGAGCTGCGGGCATTTCAAAACTTGCTGCCTGAGTTTAAACAGGCTAATGCTACCCTGGTGGCCGTTTCCCCGGAACTGCCTGACCATTCCCTCAGTGTCACTGTAAAGCACAGTCTAGAATTTGCCGTGCTGAGCGATGTGGGTAACTAGGTATCGCGTCAGTATGGTTTGGTGTTTACGCTG
>CALBPH010000706.1 GCA_937899365.1 uncultured Leptolyngbya sp. | reverse complement strand
AAAGAGATTGAAAAGATTGCCAAAGAGACTCTCGAAGGGAATCTTCGAGGTGTTCTCGCCAGTCTGACGCCGGAACAGGTGAACGAAGATAAAATCGCCTTTGCTAAAAGCCTCTTGGATGAGGCTGAAGAGGATCTGGAAAAGCTCGGTTTAGTGCTTGATACCCTACAGATTCAAAACATTTCTGACAACGTGCGTTACCTGGACTCCATCGGTCGTAAACAGCAGGCCCAGCTCCAGCGAGATGCCCGCATTGCTGAAGCCAAAGCCCAGGCTGCTTCAGCGATCCAAACGGCTGAGAACGAAAAGATTACCGCCGTCCGTCGCATTGACCGTGACACTGGCATTGCCGAGGCAGAAGCTGAGCGGCGGATCCAAGATGCCCTCACTAAGCGTGGAGCCGTTGTTGCTGAGGTAGAGGCTGAGATTGCCTCTGAACTGGTGCGGTTTCAGTCAGATATTCCTGTTCAGCAGGAGCGCATCAAACAGATCACGGAGCAGTTAAAGGCAGATGTGATTGCCCCTGCTGAGGCTGAATGCAAGCGGTCGATTGAAGCGGCTAAGGGTGATGCGGCCCAAATTGTCGAAGATGGTAAGGCCCAGGCCGAAGGTACTAAACAGCTGGCTGAGTCTTGGCGGGCCGCCGGTGACAACGCCCGTGATATTTTCTTGCTACAAAAGCTGGAAACACTGCTTAAGACCCTGAGTGCAACGGTCCCTGAGGTGAATGTGCAGAATGTCACTGTGATCGATGGGCAAACGGGGGGAACGGCCAAGCAGGCGATTGCCGTCATGGAACAGCTCAAACAGACCACCGGTCTTGACATTGCCAACGTAGTCAACAATTTGACTAATGGTAATTCTCAGCAATTACCGGACGGAGATTGGAGAACCCCAGATAAATAACGCCTAGGATTTGGGTCACAATCGAGCACCAAAACCGCCGCCGGTAACGTTACCGGCGGCGGTTTTGATTAAGGTCAAATCTAGCGAGGGCCTATGATTACATGTGGCCAGCCGTAATGGCCCCTAGAGCAACCGTCAGCACAATACGAGTCACTTCAATCACACCGGCAACTGCAATAACAGCGCCGATCTTACGAATAAGGGCGGGAGGCATATTACCTTCCCACAGCGGGTTAGCAGCCCCAATATAGTTAAACTGGGTTTCGTTACCTTCACCCTGATAGCGCTTGATGCTGAGCTCTTTAGGCAGGGCAGGAAGATCCTGGTCGCTGGGAGATAGCTTGAGGGAACGGCGGATAGGCACCTGATAGGGACCAAATGCAGCCACGTACTCCTCAGAACCAGTGAGTTTTTCTGCAAAGGAACGAATGCCTTCTGACGCCAGCAAGGAACTCCACTTAAAGACTTCTGCCTGGATAGCAGGACGACCTAGCACACGCTCAAAACAAAGCTGAACAAAGCGATAGTTGCTGTTGGTAGACAGAATGTAGTTGACAAACATGTCAGAGCACAACAGCTCGCGTACCAGTTCTTGGGTCGTAATCTCACCATTGAGATAGGAGGAATCTAGAGACTCATTATGATGAAAATCAATGTTGCGATTGTCTTTGAAAAGACGACGATAAACCGCCTGGAGACAGTCTGCCTTATCCATCGTAGAAAACGTCTTAATGCCGCTGGCATCACCATTTTCTAAACGTAGGCCACCATTACTGGATACGGGAATGACCTGATTATTATTGGCAAGTGTTTGCATTTTTCATTGACTTTTATAAATGGACAAGCAGGCTAACATAGAGCCCTTCAGTCACCAGTAATAGTAGTAATAGGTCGTAGCTAAACAAATAAACTGATAAGTATATTTACTCAATTTATTTCAATTTGTTTCATTACACTCAGAATATAGATGCCTAAATCAGGCAGTACAGCGGTTGTAAATGTCTGGTGGTTAAGGATTCTTGAGGAATAATTAAACTCTTGATGCTCACCAATAGTGAGTAAAGAAACATAACAACGGCTGTGCGATCGCATCTCCCTACAATCCAGCCTTTTGCTTGGCGTCGTATTGCTCAAGAAATATCAGCACATCGGCACACCACTGCAGCCAGCTAGTTTCATAGGCAATCCCCCGCTTGAGGGTGAGGTACTTAAACTGCAGCTCTACCGGAGGATCGGGATGGGCCATACACATCTCCTCCATTGCTTGGTACTTATCCAACTGAGCCTGATGTAGCGTCTGACGGTGATGTAATTCTTTCAGCAACATCTCACGGGGCATCTTGTAGCCAATCATCACCTTCACCAGCAAATCTTCTCGGATTTGGGTGCGCTCCGTGGGCTCGGCATACCAGCGGATGAGCTCTGACCACCCCAGTTCGGTAATGCTGTAAATCTTTTTGTCCGGCTTACCCTCCTGGGGCACCTTCTCAAAATTGACCCAGCCCTGGGACACCATTTTTGATAGCTCCCGATATACCTGCTGCTGAGTGGCTTTCCAATAGCAGCTTAGTCCTTCGTCAAAGCGCTTACTGATGTCGTATCCGCTATCGGGCTGCTGAGCTAACAACGCCAGGATGGTGTGGGCTAGGGCCATAGGAAATCAAAGACTAAACAAACAGGCTAAATTTTCGTTGACATATCCAACATGTTGAGTATACGCTAGGTCACTATAAGCAACAAGTTGAATACCAACTGATTGTTTATCAACTATTTGGATACTGAGCCATGGTTTCACAACTGTCTGATGCCACTGGAAACAACCGGCACATTAACTGGCAATGGTTATGGCTAATAGCCCTAGTCGCACCGGTTTTGTGGCTGGGGCGTTTTCGAGCTGACTCGGCTGTGGCTGAGGACGTAAGCGCCCCCCTGCCGGTCGAAACCCAAGTGCTAGAACGCATCAACGAGTACCCGGTAGAGCGCACCTACACAGGGGAAATTGTCGCCCGACGCAGCAGCGACCTGGGGTTTGAACAAGCAGGCACCCTGGTGGATGTCCTGGTAGATGAAGGCGATAGCGTTTTAGCAGGGGCTCCTCTAGCCCGGTTAGATATCCGCAGCCTGCAAGCCCAACGACAGCAGCTTGAAGCCCAACGGCGTCAGGCTCAGGCCCGGTTTCAAGAATTACAACAGGGACCTCGACAAGAGGACATTTCTGCCGTAGAGGATCTCCAAGCACAGCTTGATCTGGCCCGTCTCCAGCAGGAACGTCGCGAAAATTTGTATGCCCAAGGGGCAATTTCCCTAGAAGAACGAGACGAAGCCGCCTTTAGTGCCGATGCGTTGGACAGTCGTCTCAGTCAGGCTCAAAGTCAGCTAGATGAGCTAAAGGCAGGCACCCGCGTGGAGCAAGTCAGCGCCCAGGATGCCCAGGTTGACCAGATTGAAGCGAGCCTGCGAAATCTGGATGTTTCGCTTTCTAAAAGCGTCATCTATGCGCCCTTTAATGGACAAGTCTCTCTACGCTTTGTAGATGAAGGTGTTGTCGTTAGCCCAGGGCAGTCGATCATGCGCCTGGTGGAGGGGACTGCCCTCGAGGCTCGCATCGGTGTCCCCAGTCAAATGGACTGTGGCATTACTAACGGCAGCCGGCAGATAGTGGACGTCAACGGACAGTCGTTTGAGGGGCGGGTAACGGCCTTGCTACCTGAGTTAGATGACGCCAGTCAGACGGTTACTGTAGTTGTCACCCTGTCTCCAGACGGGCAACCCACCCTGGGTGAAACCGCTCGAGTGATACTGCAAGACCAACAACGTGAAACCGGCTACTGGGTACCCACCAGTGCCCTCGCTGCGGGAGAACGCGGTCTGTGGTCAGCCTACGTGCTAAACCCACCAGAGGATAGCGCCACAGACAATGTTTTTGAAGTCGCTCGACGGGATGTGGAAGTCCTGTACACCGAAGCAGATCGGGTCTTTGTTAGGGGGCTTTTGCAACCAGGGGAACAGGTGATTACCAGCGGCACCCATCGACTGGTGCCGGGTCAGCTTGTACAGAACTAGCTTGTGCAAACCTGGCTTATGCAGACCTAAGAGCGCCTCCTTTTATCACCATGTTTAATCTCTTCTTTCGTAACCGACAGCTGCTTTTTTTAACCCTGACCCTAGTGGTGGTTTGGGGATTTTCTGCCTTTTTGTCATTACCCAGGTAAGAAGATCCTGAGATTGTGCAACGAGTCTCAACGGTCACGACAATTTTTCCAGGGGCCAGCGCTGAGCGGGTGGAATCTCTGGTCACCGACAAGATTGAAGAGGAGCTTTCTGACATCGAAGAGGTTGAGGAGATTCGTTCATCTTCGAGCCCTGGTATTTCAGTCGTTACCGTAGAGCTAAAAGAGACCGTTCCCAACGTTGAACCTGTGTGGGCAAGGGTGCGTAGCCAGATAGACGACGTCATTCCTGAGCTGCCCCCTGAGGCTAGTCGACCGGAGTATGAAGATTCAGAAGTGAAGGCCAGTGCCATGATTGTGGGGCTAACGTGGGAGCTGGATGAACCGGTGAATTATCCCATCCTGCGGCGGGTGGCCGAGGGGCTAGAAGCTGAGCTGCGTAACTTGCCTGGGACCGATAGTGTGGAACTGTTTGGGGAGCCAGATGAAGAGATTCAAGTGGCAATTAGTCAGGCTAACTTACTGGCATTAGGCATTAGCGCCCAGGGGTTGTCGCAACAAATTGCGGCTAGCGATGCCAAGGTTTCTACGGGAGAACTACAGGGTAGCTCTACGGAGCTGTTATTTGAGCTGGACAGTGCCCTGGACTCGTTGGACCGGATTCGGGCGATTCCGATTCGGGTGGGGGCCGCTGGACAGATTGCCCAGCTAGGGGATATTGCCAACGTTTCAAAGGGGGTGCAAACGCCGGTTTCTGACCTGGCGCTGGTGACAGGAAAGCAAGCGGTGGTGGTGGCAGCGACGGTGGAATCTGACTACCGTGTGGATCAATGGGCACAGCGGGCAAGGGACGTGCTCACAGACTTCAAAGCTGATTTATCAGATGGTTTAGACCTTAGGGTTGTGCTAGACCAGAGTCGATATGTACAACAGCGCCTAAACGGGGTAATTGGCAATCTCTTACTCAGTTCTGTTTTAGTCATTGGGATCTCGCTAGTCGTCCTGGGATGGCGCTCGGCCCTGATTGTGGGAGTGGCGCTACCGCTCTCCACCCTGATGGTATTTGGCAGCATGAATGTGTTGGGGATTCCATTGCATCAGATGTCTGTGACGGGACTGATTATTGCGTTGGGACTGCTGATTGATAACGCCATTGTGGTGGTGGATGAGGTGCGGGTACACCTGCAAAGTGGCCGTCACCCGGCTCAGGCTGTGGGGGAAACGGTGAGGCACTTAGCGGTGCCGCTGCTAGCCTCTACATTAACTACGGTGCTGGCATTTGTACCCATTGCTACGTCTCCGGGGGGAACCGGAGAGTTTATTGGCACCATTGGCAGCACGGTGATTTTGGCG
>CALBPH010000705.1 GCA_937899365.1 uncultured Leptolyngbya sp. | reverse complement strand
CCCCACAATAGCAACAGAGGCCGTTCTAGCTGTGATAACAACACATCTACCCGCTCACCCCGTGGCGCTTTAAACAGTGCGGCAAAGGCAGCTGGTGCATCTCGTTCTGTTGCTGGGCGGTAAATATTGTCTATCAGCTCATCAGTCACCGCATCTTTGTTGACATACACCTGTGTAAGGGTTTTGCGGATGTAAGACTTGTTGCGGACAAACTGGAAAATAAACCAGCTAGGAATGGGGCTAAGAACAATGGTTTTGATCAGCTCACCAACGGCTTTTTTGAACGAGCTCGGTTCTTCGGTGGGCATTTGATCTTTAAACGATCCTACCCCGTTTAGCAGTACGGCTCCTTTTACCCACTGGGGCCGAGTCGCTGCGGTAAATAAACAGCTGTATCCGCCGATGGAGTTACCGGCAATGACCGCTGGACGACCGATAATGTGTTCGATAAAGTCGCTAAGCTGATCGCGCCATAGGTCTGAGCTGTATCCGCTGGAGGGCTTGGATGAACGGCCAAAACCAATCAGATCGATTGCCCACACTTCAAAGTCTTGCTGCAGCTCGGCAATATTGCGAGTCCAGTGGTCGGTGGATGCACCAAATCCGTGAACCAACAGCAGCGATGGCCGATCGGGGCGGGGCTGACCTGCGCGGACGTAGTAAACGGTAAAGCCACGCCAGGTCCATGTATGGCCAGTGGTTGGAGCTGCTGCGATGGTCATAGGTCGATTAGGGCTGAGCAATTTGTAGGATTCAAGAACGTCTGCCGTAGGATCGTTGCCGATGAATTTGTGGGATCGTTGCATGCAACGTCCTAATGTGGTGGGCGGATTCCATTACGGCATTTGTTAAGTAATATTTCGTTACTTGTTTAAGTCTATCGTGGGTTACCCATCCTTGCTGCGTTAGACCGCTAGGCTAGGGACGTGTGTGTTGTGTTGCGTTTGCTATGACATCGATTCGTCCTCGATCTTCTGCCCGTCGTCGTACGTTTCAGCTGTGGTTTGAACGATTGATGGTTGCGATCGCAACCGCAAACCTCCTCCTAGTTGCCTTCGATCTCAGCTATATCCGCTTCCGCGATCAGTATCTGAAAGTACTGCCCCAACCCACCACCTGGTATGGCCAAACCTTTAAAGGCATTGAGGGTCATCGCGTTACCGATGCCTACCTAGAAGATGTGGCCGCGCTGCAAGCAACCCTTGAAACCGAAGCTCTAGAGTCACCAACCGTTCAGCAACACCTGGCAGATTTACAGCAAAGCAGCGTCAACCTGATAGATGAAAACCCGTTTGCCGTGGCTAATAAGTCCGGGACGCTAGAGCGAATTAAGCAATTAATGCGCGATCGCACCGGGCAGGAAAACTCGTCTAAAGACGCCTTTCGCACCTTCTGGAGTCAGGCTCACCTAGAGAGCGATCTATCTGAAGAATTAGATTTTTTTAACACACAGATTCGACCACGCATTGAAACCAATTACTGGCGAAGCATTGGCTTTAACGGTTTGCCTACCGATCGCTTTTGGCTAATTGATAGTCCATTTATTATTCTGTTTGCCACAGAGTTTTTAGCCCGCACCTACGTCCTCAGCCGTCGTCATGCCAACTCCAACTGGTTTGACGCCATGTTGTGGCGTATCTACGATGTGCCTTTATTTCTACCCTTTTGGCGTTGGCTGCGCGTTGTGCCCGTTGTTGTCCGGTCTAATCAAGCCCAGCTATCTCATCTAGATTCTCTTCAAAGCCGTCTCAATCGCCTGTTGATCAGTCAATTTGCGGTTGAACTTACTGAAGTTGTCTTTCTTCGCATGATTGATCAAGTACAAAATCTGATCAAAGAGGGTCAAATTAGCCGCTGGGTTTTTGAACTCACTGCGGGCAAAGAGAACTACATTGACCTCAATGATGTGGATGAGGTCCAAACCATTGCCAAACGTCTGACCGATATCATCGTCAACAAAGTATTGCCCGAGATTAAGCCAGATATTGATGCTGTTCTGAGTCACACTGTTACCGGAGCCATTGCCCAGGCCCCAGCCTATCAAGGCTTAAGTATTTTGCCAGGGTTTACTAACCTCTCTGGACAACTTACCCAGCAAATCTCCGCAGAGGTGTCTAAGAATCTCTATAGCAGTCTAAAGCAGGCCCTGGCCGATGACAAAGGCGCTGACCTGATGGGCAAGCTGGTGGAGAGCTTTGGTCAGCATCTCAGAGATGAACTACAGGAGGGCAATACCCTCAATGAGCTGCAACTGTTGATCACTGCATTTCTCGAAGAATTGAAAGTTAACTATGTAGAACGTATTGCCAATGATGATGTTGAAACCCGTCAGGCCAATACCTACCGCCTCTACAGTACGACTCAAAAAGCTCGCCCCACCCCAGCCAACATCGTGGGACGATAATCCCTGATGTTGATTAGATCAAATGCACTATATAGTAAAGGCATCATCTGTTTAAAGTCCTATGGTGTCATAGCCTCATCAGTTCTAGCTGTGATACTTCACAGCTATGTCTTGTTTCCTATGTGATGAGATCGAAGCTGGCTCATGGCCAAAATGTGGATTTAAGCAGATCTAAACTTCCTATTTTCAAGATTTGCACTAATCTAAGACTGACTTTCGTTGACGCACCCCTTCCCATCCTTGACCGAGACCGCTGCCACTTCCATTACCCCTTCAGAATCTGCCGCTATGCGGATTCCCCAGCAGCGGTGGCAGATTTTTCCGCCCCAGGTGCAGCAGGCCCAGAGAATGGCAACGGTGACTCAGCTGTCGCCTCTTATTGCTCAGGTGTTGATTAACCGTGGCATTCAAACCCCAGAGCAGGCTTGGCTATATCTAGATCCAGAAACTCAGCAGCTGCCATCACCGCTAGATGAGTTTCCCGATCTGATTCAAAGCGTAAATTTTTTGGTTACGGCCATTGAACAAGGTCACAAAATCGCAGTTTGTGGTGACTATGATGCTGATGGTATGACCAGTACGGCGCTTTTGTTAAGAGCGCTATGGCATCTAGGAGCCGATGCCCACTACGCTATTCCTAGCCGCATGCAAGAAGGCTACGGCATTAATACTCGTATTGTCGAAGATTTCCATGCCGATGGCGTCCAGCTAATTCTTACGGTAGATAATGGCATTGCTGCTTATGAGCCCGTTGCTAGGGCCGTAGAGTTAGGCCTCACGGTGATTATTACCGACCACCACGATCTCCCAGAGCAGCTGCCCCCGGCCCAGGCCATCTTAAATCCAAAGCTGTTGCCGACCAGTTCTCCCTATTATGGTGTGGCGGGTGTCGGTGTGGCCTATATTTTGGCGGTGTGTTTAGCCCAGGCATTAAATCGAACTCAGGATCTCACGGCGTCATCGCTAGAGCTGTTTACCTTAGGAACAATTGCAGATCTGGCGCCCTTAGTCGGGGTCAATCGTCGCTGGGTACGGCGAGGGTTACAGCTGTTGCCCAAATCTCGTATTCCTGGCATTCAAGCTCTGATTGAAGTAGCTGGCTTAGACCAAGGGAAAAAAGCTCTCAAACCAGAGGCTATTGGCTTTCGTTTAGGGCCACGGATCAATGCCGTAGGTCGCATTGCCGATCCGCAAATTGTGATCGATATGCTCACGACTGAAGATGTGGGGACGGCGCTGCAGCGGGCCATGCAATGCGAAGAGACCAACACCCTACGGCAGCGTATGTGTGAGCTGATTGAAACCCAGGCGGTGGCCTGGTGTGAAGAGCAACAGGCCCAGGGTAAGCTCAATTTGAAAAAAGAGCGGGTGTTAGTGGTGGTGCAGCCCGACTGGCATCACGGTGTGATTGGCATTGTGGCATCGCGTCTGGTAGAGCGCTACGGCGTGCCAGTATTTATTGGCACCTATGAAGATAAAGATAAAAAAGAGATTCGTGGTTCTGCCCGCAGTATCCCTGAATTCAATGTCTTTGAAGCGCTCCAGGCCTGTGATGACTTATTGGGAAAATACGGTGGTCACCGAGCTGCTGGGGGCTTTAGCTTTGCGGCTAAAAATTTGCGGCAGGTAGCGTCTCGGCTGAGCCATGTAGCTTGTCAACAGCTGCAGCCAGAATATCTGAAACCTCTGGTTACTGTTGATGCGATGGCAAATCTAGCCGACATTACCCTCTCTCTCTATGAACAAATTGACTGTCTCCATCCCTGTGGTATTCAAAATAATGA
>CALBPH010000704.1 GCA_937899365.1 uncultured Leptolyngbya sp. | reverse complement strand
GGCCAATCATCTCTCCCACGGCTTGGCCGGTGAGTAGCGGTGTGAGACCGTGAGCTTTGTTGTCGAGACTATAGCTGCGCAAAATCGCGCCAGACTTTTGCGACTGCACCGTCTCGGGCCGAGCTTGGACAATAAATAACTCTCCTGTTATACCGTCCTTGGCCCATTCAATATCCATGGGGGTGTAAACGTTATGCACCTTAGAATAGTGGTCTTCAATGGTGCAGGCCCAGCGAGCTAGGGTGAGAATATCATCGTCGTCAATGGCGTAGCGTTGTCGGTCGGCCTCGGACACGGGCACGTTCTTTGTGAGCTTACTGCCCCCCACGTCGTAGACCATTTTGATCTCTTTACTACCCAGGTGTTTTTTAACAATAGAGTTGTACCCCTGGAGTAGGGTGGGCTTAAAGACAAGATATTCATCCGGGTTGACTGCCCCCTGGACCACGGTTTCACCCAGGCCATAGGCAGCGGTCACCAGGGCGGCATCCCTAAACCCACTTTCCGTATCAATAGAGAACATTACCCCCGACGTGGCCAGGTCGGAGCGCACCATCCGCTGGACCCCCACCGACAGGGCCACATCAAAGTGGTTAAACCCCTTGATGGTGCGGTAGGAAATGGCCCGGTCGGTAAATAGGGAGGCAAAACACTTGTGACAGGCCTCTACCACTCCCTTAACCCCCTGGACATTGAGATAGGTTTCTTGCTGACCGGCAAAGCTGGCATCGGGCAGATCTTCGGCGGTGGCGCTGGAGCGTACGGCCACGTCCAGGGATGGGTTGCCATCACAAAGCTGTCGGTATGCGGTCGCAATGGCAGCCTGCAGTTCGGGGGGAAACGGCGTGTCTAAAATCAATGTTCGTACCGCTTTGCCACAGCGGCGCAGGGCTTGGACATCGGTGATGTCGAGACTGGCAAGGTGCGATCGCAACAAATCCTCTAGTCTGGCCTGTTGAATAAAGTAGCGATAGGCCTCGGCGGTGGTAGCAAAACCTGTGGGCACCCGCACCCCCTTAGGTGTTAGCTGTTGAATCATCTCGCCAAGGGAGGCGTTTTTCCCACCCACCCGGGGGATATCGTTAATACCGAGCTGTTCAAATTTGAGAATAAAGTTAGTTGGAATGCTGACGGTTGCAGCACCCGTTGGGGTAGATTTCATCATAAAAACCTGCCTTCGATAGGTCTGAGACAACTGCGGTAGCCACTTAGGCTACTGAAGCGTTAGCGCAATTGGGATGACATGGAGGTGGGGCCATGATGACCTCCGAAGGGCAGTGTAGGATCTGTGGAGCTGCCGAGCCCTGGCATGGGATTATCTGCAAGATGCTAACAGGTGGCATTTTTAGCAAACCGGCACATCGCCTAAAGCAGCAGCAACGCTCTCTCTTTCTCTTTTTTAATTATAGATCTGACTTGCCTTAACGTAGCAGCGCATCTAAGTCTCGTTGCCACTGTCCCCATTAACCCTAGGCCAGTTTTACCTCATTGGCACAAGGATTCCCTGCCTCGATATCGTTGATATTAGACAGGGTGGTTTCAGCAATGTTGGACAGAGCCTCTTTGGTAAAAAACGCCTGATGGGCCGTAATCACCACATTGGAAAAAGCCTGCAACAGGCGGAATGCGTCGGCTTGAATCACCGTGTCAGACAGGCCCTCAAACAACAGCCCCCCTTCCCGTTCATAGACATCTATACCAAAGTAGCCCACGCGCCCCGCCTTAATCGCCTCAATCACGGCTGTGGTGTCAATTAGGCCACCACGACTGGTGTTGATCAACATGGCACCGGGTCTAACATGCTGCAAAGAGTCTGCATTAATCAGGTGATGGGTGGAGGGCAACAGCGGACAGTGGAGAGAAATGATGTCGGAACGCGTTAGTAATATGGGTAGCTCCACGTAGTCCACGCCAATATCCACACAGGCCGGATTTGGACGCACATCGTAGGCCAGAAGCTTGCAGCCAAATCCGTTCATGATTTGGGCAAAGCACTGGCCAATTTTACCGGTCCCCACAATACCGACGGTTTTACCATGGAGATCAAACCCCAAAAGCCCATCTAGGGAAAAGTTGTCGTCGCGTACCCGGTTGTAGGCACGGTACAGCTTACGGTTGAGGGTCATAATTAGCCCCACGGCGTGCTCTGCCACCGCATAGGGGGAGTAGGCGGGCACCCGCACGACGGTAATACTCAGCTGCTTGGCGACGTTTAAGTCGACGTTGTTAAACCCGGCGCAGCGCAGGGCGATGAGCTTAGTGCCGGTGGTTGCGATCGCACGTAGAGTCTCTTCCCCCAGCTCATCGTTAATAAACACACAGACAGCCGGAAACCCCGAGGCCAAAGAGGCGGTTTCTGGCGTGAGCCGGGGCTCAAAAAATGTTAGCTCGTGACTATGGTCTGTATTGATCTCTGTAAATGAGCGTTGGTCGTAGGGTTTGGTATTAAAGAAAGCTATTCTCATAGATCAACCTTGGCTCTAACTATGCACACCATCGATAACATTAGGGCAATACAGCTCGAATAGCGCATTTATCACGCCGCCCGTTGTCAGAGAAAACAATCTTAAAGAAAAAATGTTGTTGAGGCTACATACGTAGGGCAGAAATAGGCCAGGTCAATCTTTTACCCGATAGAAACAGGCTGCTTGACGTCCTAGGGGCTAACTCAAACCCTTAACCCTGTTGGTGTTTAGCCTACCCCGCCACAAACTTCAAAAAAGTGGCTCTCGGCAAGAAAGCAACCATTAAAGCTTTTAATGGTTGTCCTATCTCCATAACTATGTTGATAATTTCAACCCACTTGAAAGCATGGAGATACTTAAAAAACTCTAAACACGTTAAGGCGTTAACCCAAATTTAGGATGGGTAATTGATACTTCAAAAAACAGAGAAAAACCTAGTCTGAGGGTAAAATCGCCGATAAATCCAACTTAAACAGCCGCCGGTGTTTCCAGGTTTGTTCATGTTCCATTTAGTTTCCCTCATCATTATAAAAGCAAAGGTTATGAGTTTCTCATCTTCACTTTCCTTTTGAGGAGCTAGCATATGGGTATGTTCGCATGCAGGTGTAAACGCGAAGATTTAGGAGATACCGACATGTCTTATACCTTGCGGCCCGCATTGTTCAACCGCTAGCAACCGCCAGCGTAACATTGCCCAAGTCATCCTTCTATGGCCAGAGACGGCTCGGTCTGCTCCAAACTTCTCAAAAACAGCGATAGACCATACGACAGCATTGATCACGCTTTGAGTGTAGAACCGACCGATTTATTCTATTCAAGGAAAGATTAATTATGGTTCAAGCCCCCATTCAACCCACTACTTCCCCATCATTGGCCCTGACAGAAGAGGAACTACACCTAATAGATGCCTACTGGCGAGCCTGTAATTATCTCGCCGTCGGTATGATCTATCTACGCGAAAATCCCCTGCTCAAAGAGCCCCTCAAAGCTGAGCATGTCAAGCATCGCCTGCTGGGTCACTGGGGAGCATCACCGGCTCTGAGTTTCACCTATATCCACTGTAATCGTCTGATCAAAAAGTACGATCTAGACATGGTCTTTGTGGCCGGTCCCGGGCACGGTGCTCCTGGGGTGTTGGGGCCCGTTTATCTAGAAGGTACCTACTCAGAGATCTATCCCGATAAGAGTGAAGATGCAGAAGGAATGCAGCGCTTCTTTAAGCAGTTCTCTTTTCCTGGATTTATCGGCAGCCACGTTACCCCAGAAACACCCGGATCAATCCATGAAGGAGGAGAGCTAGGATACAGCGTTTCCCATGCCTATGGTGCGGTCCTCGATAATCCAGACCTGATTGTTACCTGTGTTGTGGGTGACGGTGAGGCCGAAACAGGTCCCCTGGCCACCGCCTGGCATTCCAACAAGTTTATCAACCCGGCCCGTGATGGTGCCGTACTGCCCGTTCTAAACCTGAATGGCTACAAAATTGCTAACCCCACCATCCTGGCCCGCATCTCCCACGAAGAGCTGGAATATCTCTTCCGGGGCTATGGCTATACCCCCTACTTTGTAGAGGGTAAAGACCCAGCAGAAATGCACCAGAAGATGGCCTCGGTGATGGAAGAATGTGTGCTCAAAATCAAAGAGATCCAGCGAGAAGCACGGATATCGGGCAAGATTGAGCGTCCCCGCTGGCCGATGATTGTGCTACGCACCCCCAAGGGATGGACCGGGCCCGCCGAGGTAGATGGCAAAAAAGTGGAAGACTTTTGGCGGTCTCACCAGGTACCCATGGGCGGTATGCACGACAACCCCGACCACTTGACTAGGCTTGGGGAGTGGATGCGTAGCTATCGCCCCGAAGACGTCTTTGATGAGAATGGCACCCTGATCCCTGAACTCAAGGCCTTAGCCCCCACCGGTCACCGTCGCATGGGAGCAAACCTTCATGCCAATGGCGGTCTGCTGCGTAGGGCCTTAAAGATGCCTGATTTTCGTGACTATGCCATCCAGATGGACCAGCACGGTACCGAAGAATTTGAAAATACTAAGGCACTGGGCTTGTTGATGCGGGACATTATGCGGGATAACCCCAACAACTTCCGACTGATGGGACCGGATGAAACAGCCTCAAACCGGTTACAGAATGTCTACGAAGTTACCAAAAAGGTCTGGATGGCCGACATCTATCCAGAAGACGAGGGTGGCACCGAACTATCTCGCGACGGTCGTGTTATGGAGATGCTCAGTGAGCACACCCTGCAGGGGTGGTTAGAAGCCTATTTGCTGACCGGTCGCCACGGTCTCTTCCACACCTATGAAGCCTTTGCCCACGTAGTGGACTCCATGTTTAACCAGCATGCCAAATGGTTAGATATCTGTCGCAACCATGTCCCCTGGCGACGGTCGGTCTCGTCTCTCAATATTCTGCTGTCATCCCTAGTCTGGCGACAGGACCACAACGGCTTTAGCCATCAGGATCCTGGCTATGTAGATCTAGTCACCAACAAGAGCCCTGAAGTGGTGCGAGTTTACTTCCCACCCGATGCTAACTGTTTGCTATCGGTGGCGGACCACTGTTTCCGCAGCGTTGACTATATCAACGTGATTATCTCAGATAAGCAGAAGCATCTGCAGTATCTGCCCATGGATGAGGCCATTGCCCACTGCACCAAGGGAATTGGCATTTGGGACTGGGCTAGCAACGACGACTGTGGAACTGAGCCCGATGAACCCGATGTGGTGATGGCCTGCTGTGGTGACATCCCCACCATGGAATCTTTAGCGGCAACGGCGATCCTGCGGGAGGAATTTCCTGAGCTCAAAGTTCGCTTTGTCAATGTGGTGGATCTGTTCAAGCTGGTGTCCGCAGGAGAGCATCCCCACGGTCTATCGGATTGGGACTTTGACTCTCTATTTACCCCCGACAAGCCCGTTATCTTTAACTTCCACGGCTATCCCTGGTTGATCCATAAGCTGGTCTATCGCCGCTCTAATCAGGACCGTATCCATGTCCGGGGCTACAAAGAAGAAGGGAATATCAACACCCCCCTAGAGCTAGCCATTAACAATCAGGTGGATCGCTTTAACTTGGTGATTGATGTGATTAACCGGGTGCCTAAGCTGGGTTCAGCGGCGGCCCATGCCAAAGAACGAATGAAGAACAAGATCATCGAGTGTCTGGCCTACGCCCACGAGCATGGTAGAGACCAAACTGAGATTGTTGGTTGGAAATGGCCGTATAAAACTGCCTGCCCAGAATAGGATCTGATTGAAAGCCTTCTCTTTATGGGGAAGGCTTTCAATTGAATGAGCGTTTTAGTCTGAAACCATCTAAAACCAGTCTCTAAAACCATTAGAGGGGCGATCCCATGACGGCTCAAACTGTTGCCGTTTACCCAACGGTTGAGAAGACTATCTGGCAAACTAAACCGGCAACCGTAGCGCTTCAGAACAATGTACAGACCGATGCGGGTCTACAGGTAGGTATTTCATGAGTCTGACCCTTTATTTTCTTCGCCATGGCGAAACTACCCACAGCCAGACAGGGGACTTTTGTGGGGCACTCGATGTAGATTTAACGGCCACGGGCAATCAAATGGCCCAGGCCTTTGCCGATACCTACGGTGATTTAGAATGGACGGCGGTGTTTGCTAGTCCGATGAAACGGACGGTGGCTACGGCTAAGCCGCTGTGTCAGGCCGCTAACGTTCCCCTACAGCTGCGAGAGGGGGTAAGGGAAGTGAAATATGGGGCTTGGGAAAACCAGACCCGAGCCTATGTGGAGGAGCATTACCATGATGACTACATTCGCTGGATAACTGAGCCGGCCTGGAGCCCGCCAACGGGGGGAGAAACCGCTTTCCAGGCAGCCAGTCGGGCCGATGTTGTTATTGCTGAAATTGAGGAAACCTACAAAGAGGGTAACGTGCTGGTAGTGTCCCATAAGACAACGCTACGAATTATTTTGTGTAGTCTGCTGGGAATTGATCTGGGACGATATCGCGATCGCATCGACATGCCCGTGGCCTCCCTTAGTGTGATCACCTTTGGTCGCTATGGCCCAATGTTAAAGCGGTTGGGGGATCGCGATCATCTGTCTGAGGCTTTGTGCGATCGCAACGGGACATAAGCTAGAAAACCACCATGAAAATCCTTGTCCTCAACGCCGGTTCTAGCAGTCACAAACTCTGTTTGTATGCTTTGGGTCATACCCTGCCAGCCACCGCACCGATTCCGGCTTGGGAAGCCCAGATTGACTGGTATCCCGACCAGGCTGTTATGGAAATAAAGACCGATGCCGGTGCGTCCTTAGAACAAAAAGTAGCCCTCACCTCTCGACGGGACACCCTCTCCCAGGTGCTCAGCACCCTATGGCAAGGACCCACCCAGGTGCTCAAAAGCCCCCATGAGATTGATGCGGTTGGACACAGAGTTGTCCATGGCGGCCAGACTTACCAGGCAAGTACGATTGTTACCCCCGAGGTCAAAGCCGAAATTGATCGGCTAAAACAGCTCGCTCCAAACCATAATCCTGCCAACCTAGACGGCATCGAACTGATGGAAAAACTGCTGGGGCAAGTACCCCAGGTGGCCGTCTTCGATACCGCTTTTCACAGCCAAATGCCCGACGCTGCCGCCATCTATCCCGGTCCCTACGACTGGGTTAACCAGGGTATTCGTCGCTATGGCTTTCATGGCATTAGCCATCAATACTGTAGTCAGCGAGCGGCACAAATTTTGGGCCGGGATGATTTACGGCTAATTATTTGCCATCTGGGCAATGGCGGCTCTCTCTGCGCCGTTCACCATGGGCAGAGTATTGACACCACCATGGGATTTACCCCCTTAGATGGGCTGATGATGGGCACTCGCTCTGGAGCAGTAGATCCAGGTATTTTGATCTATCTAATGCGACAGGGGTACAGCGCCGATCAGCTAGACCATCTGCTCAATAAAGAATCAGGCCTCAAAGGCATTTCTGGCATCTCCCATGATTTACGCCAAATCAGCCAGGCAGCTGGAGACCAGCGGGCTCAGCTAGCCCAAGCGCTCTACCTCCATCGGCTCAAATCCTGTATTGGCTCTATGCTCATGGGTCTGGGTGGTGTAGAGGCCGTTGTGTTTACCGCCGGCATTGGAGAACATGCCGCATCAATTCGGGCTGCAGCCTGTGAGGCAAAGGGCTTTTTAGGACTGAGATTAGATTCGGACAAGAATAACAATCATCCTGTCGATCAAGATATTGCCACGGTCGATTCTGCTATTCGAGTACTGGTAATTCACACCCAAGAAGACTGGGCCATCGCCCAAGACTGTTGGCAAATTCTAGGGCAACATTAATCAGTCAGAAAAGTACAATCATGATTGTATGACAGTCGAATCGGAAGCCTCTACTCCATGTATTGGACCATGGTGAGTCGCCAAATTGATAGCGCATGATTTGCACAGCTATCAATTTCTGACATCGACTCAATTCCATAATCGGTCTTTAGATTCAAGCCGATTTAATTTGGGATAACTACAATGGCAAACGTGGTCAGCAGATGAAATGGAACCCACCATGACACAGACTCTTCTGGATCAATTGCGTGAAATGACCGTCGTAGTTGCCGACACTGGCGACATTCAAGCCATTGAGCAATTTAAGCCGCGCGATGCAACGACCAACCCATCCTTGATCACAGCGGCGGCACAGATGCCTCAATATCAGGGCATTGTGGATGAAACGTTGCAGACAGCCAAGGCTGATGCCGGTGCCGGTGCCAGTACTCAAGCAATCGTTAACTTAGCCTTTAAGCGTCTGGCGGTTGCGTTTGGTCGTAAAATCCTAGAAATTATCCCCGGTCGTGTCTCCACCGAAGTCGATGCCAGACTTTCCTATGACACCGAAGGTACATTGACCACGGCCCGCGATCTGATCTCTCAGTACGAGGCCGTCGGTATCTCCCGCGAGAGAGTTTTGATTAAGATTGCCTCCACCTGGGAAGGCATTAAAGCTGCCGAGATTTTAGAAAAAGAAGGGATTCACTGTAACCTGACGCTGCTGTTTGGCTTACACCAAGCCATTGCCTGTGCTGAGGCTGGTGCCACCCTGATCTCCCCTTTTGTGGGCCGGATTCTTGACTGGTATAAAAAAGATACGGGCAGAGAGTCTTATCCACCAGCCGAAGATCCGGGTGTGTTGTCAGTTACCGAAATTTTTAACTACTACAAGAAGTTTGGCTACACCACTGAAGTGATGGGGGCCAGTTTCCGTAACACCGATGAGCTGAAGGAGCTAGCGGGCTGCGATCTGCTGACGATTTCGCCTAAGCTACTGGCGCAATTAGATGCAGTCACCGCCGAACTGCCCCGTAAGCTTTCTCCTGAAATGGCGACAGACTTAGAGATCGAAAAAATCTCAGTCGACAAAGCGACCTTCGACAAGATGCATGCCGAAAACCGAATGGCCTCAGACAAGCTAGCTGAAGGTATCCAAGGATTTACTAAAGCGCTAGAGTCGTTAGAATCGTTATTGGTAGAACGGCTTTCCCAACTTAATGGCAATGATACTGTTAGCCATGCGGCTGAAGATATCTTTCGTGCCTATGACCTAGACGGTGACGGCTTTATCACCCGTGAAGAGTGGATGGGAGCTGATGCTGTGTTTGATGCCCTCGACATTGACCATGATGGCAAGATTACCCCTGAGGAGATGGGGGCCGGACTGGGGGCCGCGTTTAGGCTGGCTAAGGTTTAAGGGCCTCGTCTAACACCTCGGGCCAACAATAAAAGCGCTGTCAAATACAAAAGCTGCAACGACCCAGGGATAGGTCAAACATGTGCAGATTATATTTGTTCGACAGCGCTTCATATACCTGTAGGCCCCGGACGCTGTTGCCAGTGTGATCAATCGGTGGGGAGATTGTCGCAATTCTCGCCTTACCTGGAATGACGGCTAAGATGCCGCCGGACACACCGCTCTTAGCGGGTATTCCAACGCGATAGGCCCATTCTCCAGCCCGGTTATACATACCGCAGGTGTACATGATGCTCAACAGATCTCGCACGTAGTCTTCATTGA
This sequence comes from uncultured Leptolyngbya sp., assembly GCA_937899365.1. Classification (GTDB taxonomy): domain Bacteria; phylum Cyanobacteriota; class Cyanobacteriia; order Phormidesmidales; family Phormidesmidaceae; genus Leptothoe. Next base: position 989 of record CALBPH010000704.1, on the reverse strand, counting down.
CGGCTTGGGTCTGGGTGATGGGGTTTTTACCATGGTTGGCCAGGGTGGCCGCCATGGTAGCTAAGTCACCACAGGTCACCATAACGGCACATTGTTGAAAATATAGGTCCAGAGCCGCGTCAATATCTTTATCGATCATGCCAAAGTTGAGCATCAGATGGGCCATGGCTCGATTGCGATGGCCGGTGGCTCGTTCTGACATAAACGTAGGCATGTCGATAAAAACATCTTGCCCGGTGTAGCGCTCAAACATAGTTAGCAGTCGGTTGAGCTTATCGGTGGGGCTATCGCCGGTCAGTAAACTGGTGGTGGCAATGGCCCCAGCATTGATCATGGGGTTATAGGGTCTGTGGGAGCCTTCATCTAAACGAATCATCGAGTTAAATGGGTCGCCCGTGGGTTCCACACCCACTTTCTCTAATAACACCTCTCGGCCATGGTCTTCTAGGGCCAAACCATAGGAAAAGATTTTAGAAATTGACTGGATGGTAAATTTCTGAGCTGTATCGCCAACATTAAAGGCTTGACCATCGGTGGTGACGACACTAATGCCAAACCAGTCTGGGCTGGCCTTCGACAGTTCTGGAATGTAGGCTGCCACCTGTCCTTCATCGGTTGCACTATAGGTGTGGTGCAGTTTTTCCAGAAAAGCCTGCAGTTGTGTCATGGTCGATGTTCCCCCAAAGCCCGCTCGATAGCAGCATAACGTCGGAGCTGGTCTCGATAGATTGTATCCCAATGGTTCCCCAGTCCCGGTGCGTCCCAATAGCCGGTATCGGGGTCAATAAAGGCTTTTGTGCGAGCCCAAACAATCCGTTCTGGAATACCCATAGACTGCTGTTTGGCGGCATAGAGCCAGTGAATATAGCCCCGATCCAGGGCGGCCAGGGGAGCCTGATTAGCCAGGTCAATGCCATTGAGTTCTTCGAGTAGGGATAGGTTAATGGATTTTGCCTGGGCCTGTTGCCGTAGTTCAAGGGCCTGTTGCC
>CALBPH010000703.1 GCA_937899365.1 uncultured Leptolyngbya sp. | reverse complement strand
GCACCCACATTAATACCGACGGATCCCCCCATAAAGAGGCCATCCTTGTACAAGAGCTGATACACCTCTCGCAACGCTTCATGATCGTCGATGCGAATGGCATCATCTGCGGGGGCTCCGGCCATGTTGCCAGTAACGCGACCGTTACCAATGCCTTCTGTGATGGAGTTCCCCTCAGACTTGATTTCACCCGTTTTGACATAGCTGTATAGACCGCTGCCCATGGGGTCAGCCACCACACACCGAATGTCAGGATTCTTTTCTTTAAGGAACATCGCCGTACCGGCGTAGGTGCCTCCGGTCCCCGTCGCCGCAACCCAACCATGGACGGTGCCATCGGTCTGCTGCCAAATCTCTGGACCGGTGGTGGCATAGTGGGCCTGGCGATTGGCCACATTTTCAAACTGATTGGCCCAAATGGCATTGTCCAGCTCGTCCGCTAGCCGACCTGACACCTTGACATAATTATTGGAGTCTCGATAGGGCACAGCTGGGACCGTACGCACGTCTGCCCCCAGGGTGCGCAGCAGATCAATTTTTTCCTTAGATTGAGTTTCTGGAATAACAATGACGCACTTATAGCCCTTGGCATTGCAGATATGGGTCAGACCAATGCCCGTATTGCCAGCGGTGCCTTCTACAACAGTGCCACCGGGTGATAGCAGTCCCTTTTTTTCCGCATCTTCGATGATAAATAAGGCGGCTCGATCTTTAACCGCACCACCGGGGTATAGAAATTAGGCTTTACCTAGGATTTCACAGCCAGTTTCGTCGGAAAAACTATTCAACCGAATCAGCGGGGTATTGCCAACGGTGCCAACAAAACCTTGCTTGATATCCATAGGAGCCTTCATGCCGTAAACGTTGGGTGTGCAGTCTTTTTATCCTAATGGGGAATGGGCCATGGAAAGCGATAGAGACAGGAAAAACCCACACCCTAGGACCAAAATCTCAGATCAATGGACGTATCTAAAGCTGGCAACTTCGAAATCAAACCGGCTTCAGCTAACTGCTGGGCAGATCGCTGCCAGCGCTCCGACTTGATGCGACCGATCGCTTGGCCATCGCGCTCCACATACCCAGCAATAATTTCTAGAGACTGGGCTTGATAGTCAATATCTTGGTAGTCCGGTTCAACGTAGCGCTCCACCAAAAGGTTAGCCGTTTGCAAGGGATGGGCAATGGCCCAACGCCAGCCAGCAAAGGTGGCTGCCAAAAAGCGATGGACCGTCTGGGGGTGTTCGAGCAGCAATCGAGCAGGGGCAAAGATGACCTGGCTGTAGGCATCAAAACCATAGTCGCTAAACGTTAGCAGATTAGGAGACTGCCCCAGACGACGGGACAGCTTTAGAGGTTCGTCTAGGGCATAGCACTGTACTGCATCAAACTCGCCGTTAATCAGTCGCTGGTACTTATCTCGGTAGGGAATGTCGATCAGGTCCAATTGCCCAGGATCGATCTGGTGCTGGGCTAAGACCAGCTCTAGGGCTTTGCGACCATCGCTGTGAATGCCGATGCGTTTGCCTGGAAGCTGCTGAAGATCATTGAGGGCTGTCTCTGGCAGACGCATTAGGGATAGGGGAGATGCTTGGAGCATGGTTGCGATCGCAACCACCTCTACCCCCTGGGCCTGGGCCGCCAAAATCAGCGACTCCTCTGCACAGCCAATCGTATGGGGCTGAGACACAACGGTTTGCACCACATCCATATCCGGTGGAGCAGCCTTTAGGGTGACCGCCAGCCCCTGCCGACGATAGTCACCATGGGCATCAGCCACACACAGTCCAGCAAACTGAGCGTTAAGCCGCCAGTCCAGCTGCATGGTCAGGGGCTGCAGCCAGGGCAAAAACCCAAGTCCAGCCTGCAAAAAAACGCGCCGAGATATCACCAATGGCCTCTCTAAATGCCTCTCCACATAAATTTATAGCGTTGGTCCCATTGGTCAGGACAAATCATAGACTCTGGGCGCAAACGCCCTAATACATCAGGACATTAACCATTAAAACCAAAAGGCCGCCCGTTAGAGCAGCCTTTTGGTTTTAACAGATCTAAATTTTGCCGGGCCTGAGCCCATTCACTCAGACTACTTGTTGGGCTGAGGAGTCATACGCAGATAGGGCTTAACCTCTGTCACACCCTTAGGAAACTGCTGCTTAGCATCATCAGTGGAGATCGAAGGGACCACAACACAGTCGCCGCCATCCTGCCAGTTAGCAGGGGTGGCCACCTTGTGATAGTCAGTCAGCTGCAACGAATCGATGACGCGCAGAATTTCGTCAAAGTTACGCCCCGTGCTTGCCGGATAGGTAATGGTCAGACGCAGCTTCTTATTGGGATCAATCAAGAATACGGACCGTACAGTCAGCGTATTACCCGTGCTGGAATTGGGGTGGATCATCCCATACAGCTCAGATACCTTCTTATCCTCATCCGCCAGAATGGGATAGTCAACTGAGGTACTTTGGGTCTCGTTAATATCGCCGATCCAGCCTTTATGGGACTCTACGCCATCAACGCTGAGGGCAATGGTTTTTACATTGCGCTTATCAAACTCGGCGCGATATTTAGCCACAGTCCCTAGCTCAGTAGTGCACACAGGCGTGTAGTCAGCCGGATGAGAGAAAAGAACGACCCAGCTATCGCCAGCCCACTCATAAAAATTGATATCCCCAGCCGAAGATTTCTGGGTAAAGTCTGGAACCTGATCGCCTAGTTGAAGAGCCATAACGGAATTTCCTGATTGTTTCCTTACATCAAAATGCCTGGAGTAAAGCCTTACGCTGAGGCTATTCCGGCTAACTATCCCATAAACCCCGGTATTCCGACCGGAATTTAGATGATTCTTAATCATCGTAGCGTGAAAGGATTCAAATGGTATCAATCGCAGCAGTTGTCTACGAGTAAATATGTATATTTTTTAACCTTGCTGAGCCTATCTGATGAGCCTGAAGCAACGACCTCACAAGGTATCGGCCCCTTAACTACCACCAGCTGATAGCTAGTTAGAAATGTCAGCAATCGTTATTAATCTGGGGCGTTACTGATCCTCGGGATGATTTTATCTGTCAGGTGCTGCCCTACGGCATACTTACCTGATCGGTTCATCCTCTAAACCAGCAACGGTAATCTGGCGTCTACTCGGGTGTTACTGAGCTTTATCCCTTTCCTCTGCCCATTACAACCAATACCGATTAAGCTTAGGAACTGTAGCATCCAAGGAAAACCCATGGCAGAGACAGCTAAACGAGTCCTGTTGGTAGATGATGAACCGGGTCTGCGGGAAGCGGTTCAAGCCTATTTAGAAGACAGCGACTTTCAGGTGCGCACCGCCAGTAATGCCACCGATGGTCTGGAGTTATTGCAGCAAGAAACACCAGATGTGCTGATTTCTGACATCATGATGCCCGAGGTAGATGGCTACACATTTTTAAAGCAGGTGCGCGAAGATCCCCGCTACAAGTCATTACCAGTCATTTTCTTAACGGCCCGCGGGATGACGAGCGATCGCATCCAAGGCTATAACGCTGGCTGTGATGCCTATCTCTCTAAACCCTTTGATCCAGAAGAACTGGTGGCGATGGTGACTAATTTGATTGAACGTCAGGCTGCCCGCACCCCCGAGGCTGGGGCGGTGCCCGATATTGCCGCCATGGCCCGGCAAATTGAGGAGATCAAGGCTCTGCTCACCCAGCGCGGCACCATCCCCCAAAAAACATCGCCCATTCGCATTGACCTTACCCCCCGCGAGCAGGATGTCTTGAACCTGGTGGCGGAGGGTCTCATGAATAAAGAAATCGCCAGTCGTCTGGGCACCACGGTCCGTAACGTGGAAAAGTACGTCAGCCGACTATTTGGTAAAACCGGTACCAACAGCCGCACGGAGCTAGTCCGGTTTGCCCTAGAGCATGGATTGGTGACGACCTAAAAAGGCGATCAAAATACCTGGAAATACCGGCAATCCCAAAAATACGGTAGAGAGGTCCCTACCGTATCTTTGATCGTGGAGTCTAATCAAACAAATTCAACGGAAACGGGCCGTAGGTGCCATTCACCAGGTCGTATTCTGGCTCGCTAGCATGGAACGAGACTAGCACTCCACGATTAGGCCCCACATAGTCATCTAGATACCAAGCTCCCTTAAGGGTGTTGAACTTGATATAAACTGCGCCCTCTCGCTCAGGCAGATCCAGGTTAATAGAGCGACACAGTCGACCTACGTAGGCTTCTGTGGCAGCTTTGCCCGCCGCCATCGTATCGGTGCAGATGCCCAAGGTTTCGTAGTCAGCTAAGTCGCTAAACCACAGCAGCGCTTCGATCAGTTCTTGCTTTTGCGACTTGGACAGCGTGGGTGGCACGGCTAGATTGCTGAACTGGGCTAGCCGCTGACGCACTTTTTTAATATTGACGGATGTGGGCTTGAGGTTGGGCATAGCGCCTGGGTTAGATGTGGACTCCCTATGATTTTGTGCGGGTGGGGTCGCTATTGGGAGCGGTGATGGGCTCACTAACGTGAGGGCTCACTGACGTGATGGGCTCACTGACGTGATGGGCTCACTAAATCATGGTGGTGCCGCTGCACAACAGCGCGGTGACCATTATGCCACTGCATCTACACCTATGACACTCACCTGCGATCGCACCCAAGAAACCCACAGCACCTACAGCCTACGGGTGAAGGATATGCCCACGGAGCAACGCCCCCGTGAACGGCTAATCGCCTGCGGCGCAAAAAGCTTGACCCCGGCCGAACTAATCGCCATTTTGCTAGGCACCGGCGTCAGTCGAGGCAACAAACTATCGGCGGTCAACCTGGGTCAGTATATTCTCAACGAGCTGGCAAAAGACGGCAGTTCATCGTTAGATGCCCTGAGGACAGTTACCCCTCAAGAGCTGATGAAGATCCCCGGTATTAAGCTAGCCAAGGCCACCACTATCGTCGCTGCCCTGGAGCTGGGCAAACGGGTCTTACAAAACTGCCCCGCCGAACTCACGGTGGTGGATGATCCCGCTGTTGCCGCCGCTGCCCTTAGCCAAGATTTAATGTGGCAGTCCCAGGAGAGATTTGCGATCGCGCTGCTCGACATTAAACATCGACTGCTGGGCACCAAAGTAATTTCCCTGGGCACAGCCACCGAAACCCTGGCCCATCCAAGAGAGATTTTTCGAGAAGTGATCAAACAAGGTGCAACCCGCGTGATTGTAGCCCACAACCATCCATCGGGGGTGCTCCAGCCCAGCGACGCAGACTTAGATTTGACCCGTCAACTGCTAAACGGCGCAAACATATTGGGCATTCCCCTGCTAGACCATCTCATTTTAGGCAACGGGGATTTTTTAAGTCTGCGCCAGACAACGACACTATGGGATCAGCAGGTTGAGTGACTTTTAAAGAAGATTTAACAGCTCTTTAAAAAACATATTTTTTGTTGCCTAACTGGCAGCAACTAAGCATAACTCAACAAATATTCATTAAGAAATGGGATTAAGGCGTCACTCCCACCTGGTATCCACATTCGATGATAGGTTTGAACCTACTGACTAGAACAAACTCTCTACGCCACAGCGTCTCATAACAAAGGAGTTATGGACTCTAGCTTTATTTTTCCTAACGTTTTAAATTCTCCCGTCTTGTTCTTCTTTACCGGCATGACGGCTATAGCGCTTAAAGCAGAGGTAGAGAGGCTTAACCCGATCCCCCTGCTCTTTTCACTGGGCCTCTTGTTTACCGTCGGCCTTAACGGGGCGCATGAACTCCACAACATAGGTGTAACACCAGACATGGCCCAGGGCCCGATGGTAACGGTGGAATTGGCAACATTTGTATCAGTAGTTATTTATTCTTTCTTTATCTTGCGGTTAAAGCCAGAACTCTACAATGCGGCAGAGGTTTCAGCCGCATACGGCTCTATTCGTGCGGTAACGCTTGTAACGGCTAGCTCTAGTCTCTCTAGGGTAAATGTGGACTCTTGTAGTCCTGTGGTAGCCGCCTTGGCATTAATGGAGTCTCCAGCTATTATCGTTAATCTTCTTTTACGGCTTTTAAGGGCGAGAGTTTTTGCCCACCGACACGACAGCCAGAAGTCACAGGAGACGTTTGGCTGGGGTAACGGCCTGCGAAAGTCCTGTCTTGATGGTTCGGCCTTTTTATCGATGGGCAGTTTGTTAGTGGGGCAGGTGTGGCCTGGTCCCTTAAATTTCCGTTTCACATCACCATCGGCATTCCAAGTTACTTTCAATTAATTCAGAACTTTTGGGGTTAGACATCGATCATGACCATCTCTCTAGGCGGCCTCTTACCGCACCTCAAGTTCAATAATCTACGGGGAGACTTCTTCGGTGGCATTACCGCAGCCGTGGTGGCCTTGCCCCTGGCGTTGGCTTTTGGTGTTGCCTCTGGTGTCGGCCCCATTGCGGGTCTCTATGGGGCCATGTTTGTCGGCTTTTTTGCGGCCCTGTTTGGCGGCACCCCCTCCCAAGTGTCAGGACCAACAGGCCCCATGACGGTGGTCATGACCGCTACCGTGGCCGCCTTGCTCGCCAAAAATCCAGAAACGGGTCTGGCCATGGCCTTTACCGTTGTCATGCTCGGGGGTCTGTTTCAGATTCTGATGGGGGTGCTGCGGCTGGGCAAATATATTACCCTCATGCCCTACACCGTTATTTCTGGCTTTATGTCAGGGGTGGGGGTAATTATTATTTTGCTAGAGATCGGTCCCCTGCTGGGCTATGAAACCGGTGGTAGCGTCATGGATTCGGTACGCCAGTATCCAGAAATCCTGAGCAATATTGACCCCATTGCGACTGGTCTCGGTCTCCTCACCCTGGCGATCGTTTTTGCAGCGCCCGCCCGCCTCAATCGGATTATCCCTGCCCCCCTAATTGCCCTGGTGGTCTGCACCATCATCTCAATCCGGTATTTCCCCAACAGCGGCATCCCTCGCATTGGCGATATTCCCTCCGGGCTACCCAGCCTGCAGCTGCCTCAACTCACCTTAGGCAATCTTAAGGACATGCTGGGTTACAGCATCATGCTGGCGTTACTAGGAGCCCTCGACTCACTCCTCACATCCCTAGTCGCAGACAGTATTACCCGCACCCAACACAACTCGGATCGAGAACTGGTGGGCCAGGGCATTGGTAACTTTCTATCTGGCCTATTTGGTGGGTTACCGGGGGCTGGGGCCACCATGCGTACCGTGATCAATGTGCGCTCCGGTGGTAGAACCAACCTTTCTGGCATCATCCATGCCATCACATTAGCGGTGATTGTGCTGGGGGCCGGGCCTCTAACAGAACCCATTCCCCATGCGGTGCTAGCGGGTATTTTGATCAAAGTGGGGATCGATATTATTGACTGGGGGTTTTTACGGCGGGCTCATCGATTGTCCACCAAAGGGGCTGGCCTGATGTATCTAGTCATGGGGCTCACCGTATTTGTAGACCTCGTTACCGCCGTCGCCGTCGGTGTCTTTTTGGCGAACCTGCTAACTATTCAGGCCCTCACCGACCTCCAAGTCAAAGACATGCGGGCAGTGACCCATGGTGACAATGAAAATTGGCTCACCCCCCATGAGCGTTCTATCCTGAAAGCGGCCAAAGGCAGAATTTTAATGTTTCACCTGAGCGGCCCCATGAGTTTTGGTGCGGCCAAGTCTATTTCCAGACGGCTAGCAATTGTGGAAGATTATGAAATCTTGATCCTAGATCTGACCGCTGTCCCCAGATTAGGTGTAACGGCCCTTTTGGCCATTGAAACCATGATTAAGGATGCCCTGGATAAACGTCGAGAGGTATTTTTGGTAGGGGCCCAGGGCCAGGTCGAGCACAGACTAAAACGGTTGGAACTTCTGCAAAAACTTTCCCCAGCTCACCAGGTATCTGAACGCATCATTGCCCTGGAACGTTCTACGGAAATCCTTCGCAACTATGCCACCCCGGCAGAAGTCTAAATAAACCAATGGGGCGCGTGTCCATGGTCGTGTCTATGGGTGCCGTCAAACTGAACGATCCCACTGATACCTAACACAGGTATGCTTTTCTTACATGATTAGCATACCTATTCATCATGGCTGAGTCCTCTGAGGGTTATAACCCTTGGGCTTTTGGTCCATGATGGTTCCATGGATATGTGTTTTTTGGGTGCTGACCGGACAATGGCTTTTCCGTGGGAAATATGCGTTTAGTATTAGACTACGTACATTGCTGTTGCCAAAATTTTAGGAATCACGTGTGACCTGAACGATGTACATCGAGCGACAGAGCTGGCATGGGTGTCATGGGCCAGGTGCAGGCATGACAGGCAGAGGCTCTAGCCATCGTGTTTATTGTCAGGATGATGTTTGATTGCAATTATTGGTTTAATCCATCTGTCAATGTATAGCCCAAAGCAAACGTTAGTTAGCACATTTGTTAGCTACTTACAGGAAACCTATGAATCTGTTTTTGGGCAAGGTGAACACCACCATGTCGATTTTTTAGGGTCCGTCGCTGGCATGGTCTTAGACACGATTGCCCAGAGCGACGCGCTCTACCATGACCTGGAGCATACTATTTTAGTCACGTCCGTTGGACAGGAAATTTTGCAGGCTAAACAGCTCTGCGAAGGCCCTGAGAGCGTAACCTCAAGGGATTGGCTGCACCTGATGATTGCCTTGCTGTGCCATGACATTGGCTATTGCAAAGGTATATGCCAGCAGGATGACTGTGACCTGGGACGCCAAACAACAGGGTTGGGAGATGAGTACGTTTTTTTGCCCTTCGGTTCAACGGACGCCTCCTTAAGTAACTATCACGTGGATCGCGGTAAGCAGTTTGTGAAAGAACAGTTTCATGATGAACACCTGATAGATCTGACGACGGTACAGCAGATTATTGACCTGACCAGGTTTCCGGTTCGTCAGGGCAGCCTGCCCGATCCCCAAGGGTTAGCCACGTTAGGGCGTTCGGCAGACTTGATTGGGCAATTTAGCGATCGCAACTATCTGCAAAAGCTGCCCGCCCTGTTTTATGAATTTGAGCAAAATGGCACCAATGAAACCCTAGGCTATCGCCATCTGATCGATGTGCGATCAGGACTGCCAGAGTTTTATCGCAAATGTGTGCACGGGTATATAGAAGATGCGATCGCATATCTAAATCACACACCAGCAGGTCAGAAAATCGTGACAGAACTCCAGGCCAACGTATCCAGTCTCTGATTGCCCGCTGCGAATGGAACAGGCTTAAAAACCGCTTCTACCCAGCAATAGCAGGCATCCATAGGACAATCCCCCCCGTGCAATCGTCCTTCAGCCGGGGGCTCACCATGGGCAACCAACGTATTAATTAAGTTTTACTAGTCGTATCTACTAACATCCATACCCATAGTTGCGGAAAGACCCTAAACTAGGTGCTGTTCTTCACCGCAATACCAATGGCTCCAATCAATTCCAGTAAACCCAAAGCTGCTGCTGAGACAGACGTAACCGCGCCTGCTGTTGCAGCTCCCGAACCAGCCACCGAAAAACCGGTCGACACCGACAACCTCGACACGATCTTTAGCGCCCTCAAAACCTTAATGACGACGGTGGACAAGTTACAAAAATCACGTCAGGAAGTGGGCAACATTAAACCTTTAATTGTGCGGATGCTAGACGGAGAACTACTATCGGGGGAGGAGCTAGACCAGCTCAAAACTGGAGTCAGCGGTCTGTCTAAGCTGGTAAAGATTTACAGCGACTATCAAACTGCCCTCGAAAAAGCTCAGCCTGCTAGGGAAATTCTAGATACGGTTCTAAAGTAATCAGTGCCTCAGAGATAGCGCTCCTGTTTCCTCGGTCTCAGCCCACGACCGCAGGTAACCTTTTTGAAGGTGGCAACGGTTCCAACGTTGGTGGTGATGGCCAGGTAAGCCCCCCATGCAATTCTTTAAGTTTTGTAACACAATGGGGAAACGATGAGTGATGCTTAACCTTCCCCATGACCGCTACCTACACTGAACGCCCACCAGAAAGTTCTACAACCCTAGCTGCTGGTGGCCCAGATCCACAGCGGTTTGACTGGTGTGAAGCCTGGTATCCCGTCCACTATGTCGAGGATCTCGATAAAACCAAGCCCACCCGTTTCACCCTGCTAGGGCAAGCTGTAGTCATTTGGTGGGAGCCCAAATCACAGACCTGGAGCGTCCTGGCTGACCAATGTCCCCACCGGTTAGCACCGCTGTCGGAAGGCCGGATTAATGAAGCAGGACAGTTGGAATGTCCTTATCACGGCTGGGCATTCTCGGGGGAAGGTAAGTGTGAGCACATTCCCCAACAGCCAGCGGATAGTGAGGCCCACCTATCGAACCGGGCCTGTGTAACGTCCATGCCAACGGCAGTACGTCAGGGATTGTTGTTTGTGTATCCGGGTAAGGTAGCCAATGCGGCACAGGTAGAGGTGCCCATCATTAACCCGGTGGAAGAGGAACCCGATGGCTGGGTGATGCTCAACACATTTCGAGATTTGCCCTACGATGCG